>JBFEXW010000233.1:0-3880 GCA_041562495.1 Marinobacterium sp.
GTTGCTCTAACCAACTGAGCTACATTGCCTGAACAGCCTGAAAGATGGCAGGGGTAGCAGGACTCGAACCTGCGCATGGGAGGATCAAAACCTCCTGCCTTACCACTTGGCTATACCCCTGTATGGTGGCAATGGCGGGATTCGAACCTGCGACCCACGCATTATGAATGCGTTGCTCTAACCAACTGAGCTACATTGCCACGTACTTTCAAGGCCGCGAATTATTCCCTTTCAGAGCTTCTATGTCAATAGATTAAAAGGGAAAAATCCGCTGAACAGTAAATATTAAACGTTGAAGCGGAAGTGAATTACATCACCGTCCTGAACGATGTAATCCTTACCTTCAAGACGAGCGCGTCCGGCAGCTTTGGCGCCCTGTTCGCCCTTGTGCTCGATAAAATCGGCATAGGAGATCGTTTCAGCGCGGATGAAGCCTTTTTCAAAGTCGGTATGGATCACGCCTGCGGCCTGAGGTGCAGTTGCGCCGATTTTAATGGTCCAGGCACGAACCTCTTTAACACCCGCTGTAAAGTAGGTCTGCAGACCTAGGAGCTGGTAGCCAGCGCGTATTACGCGATCTAGGCCTGGTTCCTCCATACCCATCTCCTGAAGGAACTCCAGCTTTTCGTCATCTTCCAGTTCAGAGATCTCTGACTCCAGCTTGTTACAGATCGCAACAACTTCGGCACCTTCACTTGCGGCCAGTTCGCGTACTGCATCCAGGTGTGGGTTGTTTTCGAAGCCATCTTCGGCAACGTTGGCAATATACATCGTTGGCTTGGTGGTGAGCAGATGGAAGCCTTTAGCGACCTTCTTCTCATCATCGCTCAGCTCCATACCGCGTACAGGCTGTCCCTCTTCAAGATGGGGGATTAGAGTTTCCAGCAGCTCTTTCTGCTTAATAGCCTCTTTATCGCCACCCTTGGCAGTGCGCTGAACACGCTGAAGCTGCTTCTCGCAGGATTCCAGATCAGCAAGCGCCAGTTCGAGGTTGATGATTTCGATATCTTCAATCGGGTGGATGCGGTTAGCAACGTGAATAACGTTTTCATCCTCGAAGCAGCGAACCACGTGAGCGATAGCATCTGTTTCACGAATATTTGCCAGGAATTTGTTACCCAGGCCTTCACCGCGGGACGCGCCGGCAACCAGGCCTGCGATATCAACGAACTCCATGGTGGTTGGGAGTACGCGCTCTGGCTTAACGATCTCTGCCAGTGCGTTCAGCCGTGGGTCGGGCATAGGAACGATCCCGGAGTTGGGTTCGATTGTGCAGAACGGAAAGTTCTCTGCATCGATACCGGCTTTGGTAAGCGCATTGAAGAGTGTTGATTTACCACCGTTGGGCAGTCCAACGATTCCGCATTTAAAACCCATGGGAGCTTCCTGTTTAGGCGTTCGCTTTAAAACTATGCAGGTGATTCATTGCACGTGGCCAGTCCCCTTTGATGGCATGGGGTAGCTGGCGGAGAGACTCATCTATCGCCTGTTGAGTCTGATCTCTTTCCGGTGCAGGTGCTCGCTGCAGAACAAAATTCGATACGAGCTTGGCGTTACCGGGGTGCCCGATTCCGAGTCGTAAACGATAAAAATCTTTTGAATTGCCGAGGCTGGCGATGATGTCGCGCAAACCATTATGACCCCCATGTCCGCCACCCTTTTTCAGACGTGCTACGCCGGGAGGGATGTCCAGCTCATCATGAGCGACCAGAATAGAATCTGGAGAGAGTTTGAAGAAGTTTGCCAGAGCTGCGACCGATTTGCCGCTTCGGTTCATAAAGGTTGTTGGGATCAGCAGGTGTATTGGCTGACCATCAGCTAAGATCTTGGCGTAAAGCCCGAAATATTTTTTTTCAGGTGTCAGAGTGACACCCTGTTGAGCGGCGAGTTGCTCAACAAACTCAGCGCCGGCGTTATGGCGGGTTTTGTCATATTCGGTACCGGGATTCCCGAGACCAACAATCAGACTAATCCGTTCCATAACGCCGGCGCCTCGCTACGTGGCGTTACTTCGCAGTACGTGCGCCACGCGGAGCGTAGCAATAGCCGATACCCTGGTCGTGGTCTTCGCCGCGACGCAGTGCAACGATCTGAACACCTTCTGGCAGATTGATATCTGAAAGGTGAGCGATCTGACCCATTTCGATTGCTGACAGATCACACTGAACGGCTTCTGGCAGGTCTTTAGGCAGGCAGGTAACTTCAACAACTGAAGCTTCAGCTGCAAATTTTGCAGATGCTTTAGCAGCAGCAGATTTATCGAAGTTAATGAACTGCAGAGGAACGCGGATCTTGATCTTCTTGCCTTCGTCCAGACGCTGGAAGTCGGCGTGAAGAACAACAGGCTTGGCTGGATGACGCTGCAGATCCTTGATGATTACAGTCGAATCTGTTCCACCAATCTTCAGTGTGATTGGAGAAGAGTAGAATGAATCGTCGAGAAGCGCTTTGCTCAGTTCGTTTGCATTCAGGCTAACGTTCTGTGGTTCTGCAGAACCGTAAACGATAGCAGGCACCTTGCCTTCACGACGCAGGCGGCGGCTCGCACCTTTCCCCTGGTCTGCACGGTCTTCTGCGATCAAAGTAAATTTAGACATTTTCATACCTTTATAAAGTTAAAAAACTGTACTCGCCCGCGACCAGGCTCATACAGCTTTATTTGCCTGTTATCAGGCGTAAATTGGCAGTCTGAGCTGCCCTAAAAGCGGATGTTCTTAACGGAACATCGCGCTGATAGATTCTTCGTTGCAGACACGGCGAACCGCTTCTGCAAGCATCGGCGCTAAAGAAAGCTGGCGGATCTTATCACAGTTCTGCGCAGCTTTGCTCAGCGGAATAGTGTCAGTAACAACCAGCTCGTCGAGTTCGGAGTTGCTGATGTTGTCGACAGCCGGGCCAGAGAGTACTGCGTGAGTCACATAGGAAACCACGCGTACAGCGCCATTGTCTTTCAGTGCTTTTGCCGCTTTACACAGAGTACCTGCGGTATCGCACATGTCATCAACGAGGATGCAGGTGCGTCCCTGAACGTCACCGATCAGGTTCATTACCTGAGATTCGTTAGCACGTTCACGGCGCTTGTCGATAATAGCCAGATCAGTATTTAGCTGTTTCGCGACTGCGCGAGCACGAACTACACCTCCTACATCTGGAGAGACAACGACTGTGTCTTCGTAATGCTGATCCATGATGTCGTCCAGCAGTACAGGTGAGCCGTATACGTTATCAACCGGGATATCAAAGAAGCCCTGAATCTGGTCTGCGTGCAGGTCAACAGTCAGTACACGGTCAACGCCGCAAGTTGACAGCATGGTTGCTACAACTTTTGCACTGATCGGTACTCGTGCTGAACGAGGACGGCGATCCTGGCGAGCGTAACCAAAGTAGGGGATAACGGCTGTGATACGAGTCGCTGATGCACGGCGCATCGCGTCAACGAATACCACCAGCTCCATCAGGTTGTCGTTGGTGGGTGCACAGGTGGACTGGATGATAAACACGTCCTTGCCACGCACGTTCTCCTGAATTTCAGCGCTGACTTCGCCATCACTAAAACGAGTTACGTTCGCTTTGCCGAGCGGAATATCTAAACGCTCAACAACTTTCTCGGCAAGCACTGGATTAGCGTTACCGGTAAATACCATCATCTTAGACACGGCGAGTACCTTCTCGTTTTCGTCAAAGTTTGGTGATGAAGTCACTGAAATGGTTGATGGCGTTACTAAAATCAGCAAGATTACTTTCAAAACCAGTGAAGAAAGGCAGGCTGAGAATTTCCGCAAGATGCTTCTGGCGATGGCGCGCGACGTGCGCGTCATTCTCATCAAGCTGGCCGACCGGCTGCACAACATGCGCACCTTGACCGTGATGCAGCCCCACA
>JBFEXW010000234.1:0-3863 GCA_041562495.1 Marinobacterium sp.
CCCATAGCGTCAGGCCATCACCGTGACTGAAGGTGACTGACATTGGCGCATAGGTGCTCATTAAGTGTTCGTTATTTGTCATATTAAATGCTTGGTAAAAAACCAAAAACGGCAGCCAAGGCTGCCGTTCAGTCGTAATCTGGAGCGATCAGGCGCGGCTGACATACTCGCCGGTACGCGTATCGATACGCAGTACATCACCCTGGTTAATAAACAGAGGAACACGTACCACGGCACCGGTGCTCAGCGTAGCAGGCTTGGAACCGCCGTTAGCCGTATCACCCTTAACACCGGGATCGGTCTCCGTCACTTCAAGCTCAACAAAGTTAGGTGGCGTGATGGCGATCGGGTTATCGTTCCACAGAGTGATCATCACTTTATCACCCTCTTTCAGCCATTTAGCACCCTCAGCAACAGCGTTCTGATCAGCCGCATACTGCTCGAAGCTGTTAGGCTCCATGAAGTGCCACATCTCGCCATCGCTATAGAGGTACTCCATATCACGATCCATAACGTCAGCCGTTTCAGCCGATTCGTTGGACTTATAAGTACGCTCCCAGATACGCCCTGTCAGCAGGTTACGCAGACGTACACGCGTAAATGCCTGCCCTTTACCCGGTTTAACGAACTCGACTTCGACCATGTTACATGGGTCGCCATCAACCATCACTTTCATGCCAGTTTTAAACTGACCACTAGAAACGTTTGCCATCTGAATATCCAACTTGATTGAACGTTTATCGCGCATTCTACCCGTGCAACAACGGCGATTAACGCCAGTCAGATGAATGCCCATAAATTACTGGGTGCCAATGATAATAGGATAACGGGATAGCGCCAAATTTAATTCAGCATCCGCAGACAAATTGGAACGTTTCTGCTCCGTTTCAGACAGGAAACATTGCCGATTATTGACGATCTGTATCGCTTCCAGTTTTCGCTATCGATCTGCTGAGATACCATTCGCCAACCTTCAGTTAAGTTTTTTATAGGACGCGGTATGCAGATGCTCGATTTTCCACCAGCGGATTGGCAGGCAAGTTTAAAAAATGCTGTCACTGACCCCGCTGAGCTCCTGCAGTTATTGCGGCTTCCCGAGATATTTCTCGAACCAGCTAAGCGAGCAGAAACACTTTTTCCGCTACGCGCACCTCGCGAGTTTATCGCACGTATGAAGCCCGGCGATTCGGAAGATCCGCTACTGAAACAGATTCTGCCACTGGATCTGGAGTTTTATGACAAACCAGGGTTCACCACCGACCCTCTGGCTGAAGCTGAGGCCCGACCGAGTCCGGGCGTGGTACATAAATACCGGGACCGGGTTCTGCTGATCCTCAGCGGTGCCTGCGCAATTAACTGTCGCTACTGTTTCAGACGCCACTTCCCGTACGCAGAGAACCAGCTCGGCGGCGATAGCTGGCAGGAAGCACTGAGCTATATCGGCGAGAATCCCTCAGTAAATGAGGTAATATTTTCTGGCGGCGATCCACTGGTTACCACTGATCGCCGGCTCGCCCGCATGCTTGATGACCTAGAGAAGATACCTCACCTGGAGCGACTTAGAATCCACACGCGCCTGCCAGTGGTGATCCCATCGCGTATGACTCCAGCTCTGATCAAACGACTATCCGATTCCCGACTTTCAAGCCTGATAGTGCTACATATTAATCACCCACAGGAGATCGATTCAGCGTTAATTAAAGCACTCTCTCCGCTAAAGGCCGCCGGTATCACGCTACTTAATCAGGCGGTACTGCTTCGAGGCATCAACGATACGCCCGAGGTACAGATCCAGCTAAGCCGAAAACTGTTAAGTGCCGGGGTTCTTCCCTACTACCTGTTCCTGTTTGACCCGGTGAAAGGCGCCAGCCACTTCGATATACCTGTCGATGAGGCACAACAGATAGCGGCGTCTATGCAGCGGGCACTGCCCGGCTATCTGATGCCACGACTGGCCAAAGAGATACCAGGCAGAGATTCCAAAACTCTGATTCTCCCCCAAGGGAACTTTTCTCCTTAAAAAGGATCTATGTAGAAACTTAGAAAGTGAGAACCAAGATGCCGAGGCGTAAAACAACAACAAACCTGTTGATTCTGGCAACTGCAGGGGCGATATTATCTGGTTGTCAAAGTAACAAACCTAAAACCGTCGCCCTGCCTCCACCACCCGCCGAAAAACTGGTCGTCCACAACCTCGCAACAGATACCAGCAAAAAGCGCCACATCGTCGCTGCTCATGTGGACTTTTCTAATGAGACAGGGCGTTCACTCGACTACGTGATGTTCAAAACACGGGCGTTTGATAGCGCAGGCCGCGAAATTCCGGCACTCAAAAGTGGCAAAGATAACGCCTGGCTACGTATCGCAGGCCCTCTTAAAACTGGCTATAGAACCGGTGATACCCGTTGGGAGAAAGTGTGGAACAGCGCCGACATAAGCTGCTTCCGGATAGAGGGCGCCGAAGTAATCTTTGATGACTCCAGCGTAGAGTTTTATGAGATGGATCAGATAGAAATGGATCTTACAGCATTGCAACCTGCTGTCTGCCAGCCAGTTGGTCGCAAAGTCGCAACCAACTGATCTGCATTCTGAAAGAGCTATCGCTTCTGCAACATTGGAAACGCGGTAACTGTACCCTCTGCATCAGAGATCCGGGCAGTACCGCGCTTTTCCACCTCATCAATCTGAATAACCGCCTGCATCGGAACAAAGGAGCGTTTAACGCCCTCAAACTGCTGGCGCAGCTTATCCTCAGCCGGATCGATCACCAGCTCCGTTTTAGAACCAAAGATAAAACCTTCCAACACTACAAATCCCCATAGGTCAGCACTGTATACGTTCTCAACAAAGAGCTCGTAAACCTTATCTTTGTGGACATAAGACACTCTGTAGATACGTTTTTCGTTACTCACTGACTTCTCCATAATCGCGGGCTGTGGGAGTTTATGGGGTTAACCTGAAGGATTACAAGTACTGTTCATTTTCTGGCCACTCCCCTCAAGGGGCGGTATAATCCCCGCCCCTCAAATCTGAGGCCTTCCACAAAAAACGAAAGGTGTTGCATGACTAAAAAACTCTTTATCAAGACACATGGGTGTCAGATGAATGAGTACGACTCTTCCCGTATGGCCGACCTTCTGGGCGACAGCCATCAACTGGAACTAACTGACAATCCGGAAGAGGCAGACGTTCTGCTGCTCAACACCTGTTCAATTCGCGAAAAGGCTCAGGAGAAAGTATTTCATCAGCTCGGCCGCTGGCGCCTGCTGAAGGAGCAGAAACCCAATCTAATGATCGGTGTGGGTGGCTGTGTTGCCAGCCAGGAAGGAGAAGCAATCCGTGACCGCGCGCCCTTCGTCGATATGATCTTCGGCCCACAGACACTCCATCGTTTGCCGGAGATGATCGAGGATACTCGTAATGGCAAGGTTGGCATCGTCGATGTCAGTTTCCCTGAGATCGAGAAGTTTGACCGTCTGCCTGCACCCAAGGTAGAGGGTGCTGAAGCCTTTGTATCTGTAATGGAAGGCTGCAGCAAATACTGTACATTCTGTGTCGTACCCTACACCCGGGGTGAAGAGGTCAGCCGCCCTCTGGATGATGTCATCACAGAGTGTGTTGAACTGGCTGAACAGGGCGTCCGCGAGATCAACCTGCTGGGTCAGAATGTCAACGCTTATCGCGGCGAAACTCATGATGGCGATACCGCAGATCTGGCTGAACTGATCCGCAACGTCGCAGCTGTGGACGGAATCGACCGAATTCGCTTTACCACCTCACATCCGGTGGAGTTTACCGACAGCCTGATCGACGTTTATAACGAAGTTCCTGAGCTGGTGAGCCATCTGCACCTGCCGGTGCAG
>JBFEXW010000235.1:0-3838 GCA_041562495.1 Marinobacterium sp.
CCGGCATTCACACGGGCCAGTGCAGCTTCACCGCTATCGGCCTGCTCAACCTCAAAACCTTCATTATGAAGATACTCACCAATCAGCTCTGACAGATCACGGTCATCATCAACCAGCAATATACGTTTAGTCATAAATACCCCTCAGGCATAGCGACAGTTTATGTGCTGAAGATTTACGCTGCAGCTACTTTACTCAACTTTACGACTCGATAACCCAACTTTGCAGAGCGTTATTCAATAATAACTCCATCGAATCAACACACGGAGTCACGCAAAATGAAAAAGACAATTATCGCTTCAACAGTCGCTATTGTTCTGGGTGCAACAGCTTCAGGCCTGGCCGTCGCAAAAGGTGGTGACTTTGGAGGTGAACACAGCCCGGTAGATCGCATGAGCCAGCAGCTCCAACTCACCGATGAACAGAAAACGCAGCTTGAAGAGCTGTTCGCTCAGAAAAGAGAGATGCGCCAGCAGATGCGTGATCAGATGCAGACTGAAATTGACAGTATCCTGACACCAGAGCAGATTGAGATGAAAAAACAGATGCTCTCGCACTGGGGTGGCGAAGAGGGCCGAGGTCATCATCACCGTGACGGCAACCATGGCCACAACGGACAGCATGAACAGGGTGAAGGTGGTCGCGGTAACTGCCGATAGTTGAAACAGGATTTGCAGTGTTTGGGGAGCTTCGGCTCCCCTTTTTCGTTTTACCTCTATACTTTCAGCTTTTGAATTGATCGGCACTAGGGCATAGACTAGCGGGGCAGTTACTCTCCTCAAGAGCCCATCCACTTTGCAATTAAGGACTGAAAGATGAGCAAGATTCTGTTGATGCACGGCATCAACCACGCAATGTTTGGCAAGCGAGATCCCAAGCACTACGGTACCTTTACACTTCAGGATATCGAATCAGCTGCAGAAGGATGGGCCAAAGATCAGGGTTGTGAGCTTGTCTGCTTCCAGTCAGATATCGAGGGTGAGTTCGCCCGGGAGATACACCGCGCATTTCTTGAAGATGTCGATGCTATCGTGATGAATGCCGGCGCCTGGACACACTACAGCTACGGCCTGGCGGACGCACTGGCGATCTTCAAGGATAAAGGACCTGTTATTGAGGTTCACATGTCGAATATTCACGCTCGCGAGGAGTGGCGACACAAATCGGTATTCGCTCAGGTAGTCAACGGCCAAATCTCTGGCTTTGGCCTTACCTCCTATCAATTGGGCATTACCGCAGCGGCTGCGTTACTTAAGAATTGAGCATCTGACGCGTCTGATATTTCAGCGATTATTTGAGCAAATTCCGACCAGTGGACAGGTTACAAAATGCTGCCACTGGTCTACGCTTAAACTTTAAAGAGACTACAAATTACCAAGATAGATGGATCTGAAATTCACCCCGGAAAGCCAACTGATCGAACATCTGGTCACACCCGCTTTTGTGCTCGATGCATCAGGTCAGATCAGGGCATGGAATCAGGCGTTAACGGCCCTCACCTGTATTGATGCTGAGCTGATGCTCAACACCCAGGATCATTGGAAAGCCTTCTATACACAGCCTCAGGATACACTGGCAGACCTGATCATCTCCGGTTCCGATGAGCGCTACCAGAAGTTTTCTGCTCAGATACGTACAACCCGGGGTGAAGTTAAAAACACCCTGCATGCCGAAAGCTGGTTTCACCTGCCGTCGCTGGAAACACCTAAATATCTTGCGTTTGATGCGGGTCCGATTATGGATGATACCGGAGAGATCCTGGGTGTAATCCAGACAGTTCGCGACCTTACTGCACTACAGCGATTACAGGAATCGATGAGCGCACTATCAACCTGTGACCGACTAACGGGCCTCGGAAGCCGTCTGTTCTTTGATACCCAGCTCAATAACTACTGGTATAACGCCCAACGTCACCGTGAAAACCTGGCACTGCTGCTGATCAAACTGGACTTTTTTAAAAGCTACCATGAGCTTTATGGCACGACTCCCGCTGAGCAGGTGTTATCTCGCGTGGCCACAACGCTGACAACCAGTGTCTTGCGAGGTTCAGATCAGTGCTTCCGTTATCAGGATGGGGCCTTCGCGGTACTCCTGCCGGCAACCGATATTGATGGCGCAGTAGCTGTTGCAGAACGAATTAGAGAAAGAATCTACGACTACAACCTGCCCCACTCGGGTAGTAACCAGCATCAGCGAATCTCTGTCAGCATCGGCGTTGCAGCGATCTGTCCGGATGCTCAAAGCGACACTTCACTGTTGGTAAAACATGCCTCACACGCCCTTGATCAGGCACAGACAACAGGCGGTAACTACACGCAGCAAAAGGGATCCAACTCAGATTAAAGAAAGCCGGAAAACTGGCCGATAATTCTGATATAAATTGAGTGCAGATCAACAACGGTGAATTCAGGATGAAACTGCTCAATAGCGCGGGATTTGAACAACAGAGAGAACTCTCAGAGCTGCAACAGGGCTCTCTGTTCGGAGCTATGTCCATCGAAGGGATTCGCTACCTGATCAAAAATGGAAAACTCTGGCAACTGGATGCAGACGACGTACTTTATGAGACCGGCTCCTCCGCAAATCACTTCTTTATTGTCTGTCAGGGCGAACTGCAATTCATCAAAGTACACGAGGGGCTGCACTTGGGCACGCGTTTCATTCACTTTGGCGAAGAGGTCGGGTATGTTGCGATGATCTCCCTGCAGCCTCATGGCGGGCGCGTGATCGCACAACAGGACAGTTTGGTACTGGAGATCGAATGTAACCTGTATGCAGAACTCCAGTCTGTACACCCACAGGATTTCGGTATTCTAACTCTCAATCTGGCACGGGATATGGCCCGTAATATCCAGCGCTTAAACGCCCGCCTGGTGGAAGATTGTATAAACAGCTAACGTGTGGCATAGAGAATCTTCTCATCAGCCAATGCCCGGGCTTTGCGCCAGCCTGACCATCGAAAATTTCCGACCTCGCCGTTTTTCCCCAATACCCTGTGACACGGGATCAGCAGCGCGATCGGATTCTTTGCAACGGCCTGCCCAACCGCCCGGGCGTATCGGGTCGATCCAATCTGTCGCGCAAGATCCGCATACTGACACACCTGACCTAAAGGCACGCCACCAAGTAAACGCCATACTCGCTGTTGAAATTCGCTGCCTAATGGAGCCAGGTGTGCGGAGAGTTGATCGATAAGCTGCACCAGTTGTTCAACCTCGACCCTTTCGAGCGGTTGCCAGTCTCCCTGACTCAGTAGCTTTGTTAACCGCCCATATCCCGGGTAATGATCACTTTCAGTCTCAAAACTGAGCAGATGAATTCCGATACTGCTGTAAACCAGACGACCGCGTCCCAGCGCGGTAGATGCCTCCACCTGATAAATCTTAACGCCCTCACCTTTAAATTTTCTGAGCGTTTCGCTATTTTTATCTATCTCGAAAGCACCAGACCTCCATTCAAGGCTATCCTTTCTGTGCAGCTCTGCTAATACCAGGGGACGATCAACCGCGTTTTTCTCTGTCTTCAGCAGTGATAGCAGCCAATCCTTATCTGTCGGGCTCATCCTTCACCTCCGTGACCTAACGGTACCAGCCAACATAAACACATTTGGTTTTTAAATTTTGTCATTAAAGCTTCATAGCTATAAGCGAAGATTGCATAAAAATAGAAACGAGATAAAAGATATGTCAGTCAACACTATTGTTCAGTTGTACTATCGTGGCTTCAGTTTAGTTGAGATAGCCAAACAGAATAACATCACGCCCGAAGAGCTGGTTAAAGCTCACTCCCAAATTCGCGCTCAGCGACGCAGCCGCAAAACCCTATCCGCACAGCATTC
>JBFEXW010000236.1:0-3822 GCA_041562495.1 Marinobacterium sp.
CCAGTTTTCGATATAACAAACAGTGGTTGTTTGTGCTGTTTATATGTAGTTTTTGTCGGGTTTCAGGTTGGGAATAAAAAAAGCCCCGCATCTATGGCGAGGCTTGTCTGGGTAGTGTGTCCGATCAGCGAATTCTAGCGCCGACACGTACAATTTTCATTGTGTTGGTTCCGCCCTGAGCATCGCCATAGTCGCCTTTAGTAATCAGCACGATATCACCTTCAGTAACCACACCGCGATCAACCAGTTCCTCTACAGCGCGGGCATTGATCTCTTCGAGAGGAATACTCAGTACGTCGAATGGCACTGTTTTAACGCCACGATAGAGGGCAACCTTGGTCTGTGTTTTAGGGTGGCGTGAGAATGCGTAGATCGGCATGCCGGAACGAATGCGCGACATCAGTAGCGGCGTCGCACCTGATTCCGTCATGGCGATGATCGCCTTGACACCGGTCAGGTGGTTTGCGGTATACATTGCGGCCAGAGCGATCGATTCATCGATTCGGGTGAACTCTTCATCCATACGGTGTTTGGAGACCTGAGAGAGGCGATTCTTCTCGGCGCCGATAATTACGCGTACCATCGCTTCAACCGTTTCCACCGGATATTCACCAGCCGCTGTTTCGGCTGACAGCATCACTGCATCTGTGCCATCCAGCACCGCATTTGCGACGTCAAACACCTCTGCGCGTGTCGGCATGGGTGAGCTGATCATGCTTTCCATCATCTGCGTTGCAGTGATTACGGTGCGGTTAAGTGAGCGAGCGCGGCCAATGATCAGTTTCTGCACGCCGATCAGTTCCGCATCGCCGATCTCAACACCCAGATCGCCGCGGGCGACCATAACGCCGTCAGATGCGAGGATGATCTCGTCGATAATTTCGACACAACTGACTGTTTCTGCACGTTCGATCTTGGCGATCAGTCCGGCACTGCCGCCTGCTGCTTCCAGCAGGTGCCGCGCTTCCTGTATATCGCCGCCAGAGCGGGGGAAGGATACCGCCAGATAATCGATATCGATCTCTGCCGCGGTTTTGATATCGGCCCGGTCTTTGTCGGTCAGCGCCCCGGCTGAAAGACCGCCGCCCTGACGGTTAATCCCTTTGTTATTGGACAGTGGGCCGCCGATGGTTACTTCGCACTCCAGACGTTTACCCGCTTTCGCTATCACCCTTAGCTGTACGCGACCATCATCCAGCAGCAGAATATCTCCGGTGGTGCAGTCATCTACCAGTGCTTCATAATCGATACCCACTTCGGTTTGAGTTCCGGCATTTTTATCCAGACTTGCATCGAGGGCGAAACGATCACCAACCTTCAGTTGGATCTTTGTATCGACAAAGCGCGCTATGCGGATTTTAGGACCCTGAAGGTCGCCCAGAATTGCAACAAACCGCCCCTGCTTGGCGGCAGCTTCACGAACCAGTGTCGCGCGACGTTTGTGATCTTCTGGGCTCCCGTGCGAGAAATTCAGACGTACGACATTGACGCCGGCGGTTATCAGGCGTTCAAGAACGTCTGGATTATCAGTTGCTGGGCCAAGTGTTGCTACGATTTTTGTTCTGCGTTGCATGGAAAGTCCTGTTCCAAGAAAAATGTTGTAAACTTACTTAAATTTTTACACTCTATGTGTCGTCTGATCAAGTTCTAACTGCTAAAGTTACATAAATAGGTTACGAAAATAATACCGGGGTGAGTGTAGCATTGAATATTGTACAGGAGATCAGTCGGGCACTTGAATCGTTAAACCGATCTGAACGCAAGGTCGCAGAGGTGATACTGGCTGATCCGCAGGTGGCTACACGCTCATCAATCGCGGTTCTGGCGCGTGCCGCTCAGGTCAGTGAGCCCACGGTAAACCGTTTCTGTAAGCGCTTTAATACGGCGGGCTTTCCCGACTTTAAACTGCATCTTGCTCAGGCACTGGCCAGCGGCGTTCCCTATGTTAACCGAAACGTTGAACCGGACGATGATGCGGCCAGTTACACGAATAAAATTATTGATGCGACCATCTCTGCACTGGTTACTACCAAGAAAACGCTCGATCCTCAGGATATCAATCTGGCGGTAGATCAGCTTATTCAGGCGAAGCAGATCATCTTTTGTGGAATCGGTGGGTCAGGTCCGGTCGCTCAGGATGCGCAGCACAAATTTTTCCGTTTCAATATTCCGGTCACTGCCTACGACGATATCCTTATGCAGCGTATGGCAGCTGCAGCGGCATCAACCGGCGATGTAATTGTCTGTATCTCGTATACCGGTCGGACACGTGAGATTGTGGAAGTGGCCAAGGTGGCGCGTGCGTCCGGTGCTACGGTGGTCGGCATCACTGCACCCAACTCGCCGCTATCTGAGCAGTGCTCTATCGCGATTGAGGTGGATGCGCCTGAAGATACCGATATGTATATGCCGATGACCTCAAGAATTATGCATCTCACTGTTGTCGATATCCTGGCGACAGGTGTGACATTGCGGCGCGGTCCCGATTTTCTTAAGCATCTGAAGCTTATTAAGGACAGTCTGAAAGAGACGCGTTACCCCTCTGAAGATTAAGATTTCGCCCAAGCTAGCTCTTAGCGATCCTGAGTACCGAAGTTGTTTTCGCTCCGGTACTCACTGGGTGACAAACCCGTTTCGCGCTTGAAAAAACGAGTGAAGTAGGCTGGATCTTCAAATCCCAGTTCAAGTGAGATCACTTCGAGATTCCTCTGTGTAAAGGTTAGTCGTCGTTTAATCTCCTGCGTTAGTCTGAAATGGATCAACTGTAGCGCTGACTCCCCCAGGTGAGTTCTGCATCGCCTGTTAAGGGTGCTGGGCGACACACCCAGCATCTCGGAATATTCACCAACGGGCAGGTGCTCAATATAATGATCTTCGATCAGTCGCTTAAAGCGACTTAACAGAGGATCGGTCCCTGTACTGGTTTCATTTTCAGGCTGGATCTCTTCTGAGACGCGCTTCAGCCAGATCAGAATCGACTGAACCAGATGTTCACACATCAGTATGCGGTCTCTGTTCTGGTAACGCAGTTCATAGCTGACCAGTTCCAGCAGTCGATAGAGCTGTTTAGTGGCAGGTTCTCGAGTGGTAAGTGGAATAACCTTGGGTTCACTTGATAACTGAGCCGAGAGAAGGTCTGCATTGCTATCCAGCAGCAATGGTAGGGCCAGTGTCAGAATATAGCCCTCGGTATCCTTGTTAAAAATGAAACCATGTATATAGCCTGGCGGCAGGCTGATCGTGGTTGGTTCACTGATGTTCAGTTCAACCTCTTCCAGAACAACGCTGAGACTACCTCTCTGTAGTACGAGCAGTTGGAATAGCTCCGAATGACGATGAGGTTTAATAACGCCATCAAACGGCTGGCTGCTGATCGAGATCCGTTCAAGATGCAGAAACCCAGGATCTTCATCCTGCCGTGCTTCGCCGTAGAGTCCGAATGTAGGTACTCTGTTTTCGGTGCTAAATCCTCGGGCTGGTTTCATAAAGTACCATTTTAGTAACGTCTTTTTATGATATTTAAGTGATTTTGATCAAAAAGTGCAAGTCGATGCCTCTATTGTTCAGTGACAGATCAGTTTGAATGATAAAAAATAAACCCAATAGAAAAAGAGATAATTCGGAGTTCACTCATGTTTCTGAAAAATGCCTGGTATGTTGCTGCGATGTCTGAAGAGGTGGCAGACAAGCCACTTGGTCGTACTATCTGTAATCTTAAGCTGGTTTTCTACCGTGACGCTGAAGGCAAGGTATGCTGCGTAGAGGATTTCTGTCCGCACCGTGGTGCTGCGATGTCTCTTGGTTATGTTGAAGATGGCGATC
>JBFEXW010000237.1:0-3797 GCA_041562495.1 Marinobacterium sp.
GACGGTAACGGGGTTCAAAGACATGCAACGGAAACAGCGTTCCAGGAAAAGTGACGCAATCGGGGATGGGAAATATGCAGATCTGTTCCAAGGTTACATCTCTGACGCTGGTCTATCGGGAAAGCGCTAACCAAAGGCTTACGCTCCCCCCCTGATTAGGCCTAACCCAATACTATCCGATATCCGGATCAGTTGTCCCTTGAAGAAGATTGAGCATTTCAACCGTAGACATGCCATCCAGATCAGCTGCGATATTTTCGATTGTCACCACATAAGCAGGTGAATCCAGATTACCTGTACCCGACGGATCAAAACCAAGCACCAAGTGACCTTCGCTGGTTGCAACACTCATATAGGAATCCAGATTCTCTTCGTTCGCACCAGAGAGCAGATCGCCAACATTAATCCGGTCAATACCCAGCTCGAAATCACTGATGGTATCGCTGCCGGTATCACCCTGATTCACGACGAAGATATCGCGGCCTGCACCGCCTGCAAGGTCATCATCACCCGATCCACCATACAGAGTATCGTCGCCACCAAGGGCCTGCAGGTTATCGTTATCCCCCAGACCAATTAACGTATCTGCATTACTCGATGAGGTAATGACATCCGAGCCCTCAGTACCTATGTAGGTCGTATCCATATCTGCCAGGTCAAAGAGTTGCTGATCTGCGCCAGAATCGGTTTCAAAAACAAAACTGCGCGTCTCAGTCCAGAAACCGGTATCGTCCGGTTGAGGATGGAGATTATGGCCCAGTGAAAAACCGAACATCTCAGGATTATGCAACACTGCATTCTGACCCTCAGTGGTTGTGAACACCACCTGATAGCTCTCGCCATTGGTCAGCGTTGTCGAATCATCATCGAACGACCACTCAAAAGTTCGGTTGCCACTATTCTCTTCGGTTGAAAGTGCCACGCTGCCCGAAAGCACCTGATCCCCTTCCCCTCCATCAGCGACAATCTGGAAACCCAACACCATATCAACCGATGCCAGTCCTGTTACTCGAGAAAAGTTGAAAGGTAGCACAGGCTCTGGCATAAGATCGGGGATTATCATTGCCTGATCAGTATCCAGGATCGTTGTAGTAACCTGTCCCTGATAGGCTTCAGCTTCAAACTGACTGCCGTTATAACCACCAACCAACGAGATATTAAACTGCTCACCACTGTCCACTGCGGTATCGTCGATGGTGCCAACGGTAAACTCTGTCCCCACCGGAACAGACAGGGTCTGTGAATCAGAATACTGATAGTCACTGTCTGAGATCGGCTCGATATTGCCAAACTGCACAGTCACGTTACCGGTTGCATCATCGGTGACATCAACCGTCGCTCCCGTTATCGGATCAAGCGCAGAAGCCATTACCACATAGGTTCCGGGCGCCCCCTCCTGTACACTATTCGCATCAACCAGTTGCCCATCAACCACGGCATAGAGCGTGAAAGTCACCATATCTGCAGGCTGCGGCTGCTCTGTTGCTGGCTCTTCAGGAATTTCTCCGGTGTTATCACCGATGGTCGTCTCAATAGTAGAAGCATAGGTCACGGTGCCATAGGCGCCTTCATTTGAATAGTTGCTGGCACTGACAAAGAAGTTCTCATTATTGTCCGCAATGTAGTCATCAATAGCCGTAGCGGTAAACTCTTCGTTAAGAGCAACTGTAGTTGTACTGGAACTATAGTCCTGCCCCAAAATTGCAGAACCATTGCTAAAGGTAATCACTACAGTACCGGTAGCATCCTCTATAGGATTCTCATCCGCATCAACCAGTTTGGCTATATAGGTTGCAGAACTCCCTTCCAGTACGGAGTTAGCGTCAACCAGATCTCCATCAACAACAGCGAAGAGTTTAACAGTGACATTAGGTAGTGGCGGTATCTCGGGCTCTTCAACTGGCACCACGGGTGCCGGAGTTTCTGTTATAAGAGGCTGTTCATCTTCTGGCGTTTCAACTCCGATCGGAAAAGTTCCGGTACCGTAACCTGCAATCGGGTTCACCTCTCCCGCAGTACGTTCAAGCGAGACAAAGTCTGTACCGCCACCATCGGATGCTGGACCTCCACCGGCACCCGGTGCACCTGCAGCGGTTGCTTCAGCTACCGAAGTTGGGTCAGCGCCGGCCAGAATCGCCTGTTGTAACGCACTAATATCTGAGGATTCTGCCGTAACTCCATCACCAGCCGCTAGCCAGCTCTGGCCATTTTCAACCACAACAGGAGAACCGTTGTTCATTACCAACTCAGCGAAAGAATCAGGACCAGTGCGGATTGTTTCATCCGCATATATCGCATCACCGGGCAACAACGTCCGCTCACTGCCGTCCGTAGCGACCGCCACAACCGTACCGCTTACAGAATTTACGGTACCGACCAGACTCGCATCAGTCTGCATTTGCGCAAGCACATCTGGAGATAGCGCATCAACACCGGACCAAGACTCGCCCGCACTAACAACCACACTATCACCGTTAGACAGTGAAATTTCGATCTCAGCGCCTGCAGCAGGACGAATAACATCATCGTTCAGCACGGCACCACCAAGCTTGAGCACCCGCTCTTCACCACTAACAGAGATAGCAACTACCTTCCCAACCAGAAAATTTACCGTTCCGATTACCATGCTCATTTTGACACCCTGTTGAGATACATAAAGTACTGGTCGCAGTATAGAAGGAGATTGCCGATTAGGCAGGAAACTCACATGAAAAATGTGGGTTTATTAACAGCTTAATTTATTGAGATAGATCAATTTTCCCATCTATACTTGATTGGGTTCTTCCTATAACAACAAAGAGAGACCGGAATGAAAAAACTACTACTTGCTACAGCATTACTCAGCAGTAGCTTCGTACAAGCCGAAATTCATAAACTTGCGATTCAGGTGAATAGTGCCGATCCAGCGACTATGAATATGGCACTCAACAACGCACAGAATGTGAAAAGCTACTTCGAATCTCAGGGCGACAGCGCTCAGGTTGAGATTGTCGCATATGGCCCTGGCCTCAAAATGTATCTGGAGGGATCTCCTGTAGCCGATCGACTCGCTACACTTGGAATGGATGATACCTACAGCTTCTCAGCTTGTGGTAACACCTATAAGAAGATGAGCGCTAAGGCAGGTAAAGATCTGACGTTAGTCAGCGAAGCGCATATCGTTCCAGCTGGCGTAGTTCGTCTGATGGAACTGCAGAACGAAGGTTATTCGTATATCCGCCCTTAATTGGGATCAGATCCTAATTAGTCAGAAAACGCTCTCAACTGAGGGCGTTTTTTAATTCTTATCAGAGCCCGATTTATATTTTTAGGGACCTTCTGCCGAAGGCAGTAGGTGACCCCAAAAAGAAAACCCCGCTGAATTAGCGGGGTTTATATCTCAGTAAAGAATATCTAAGTTCTACACTATATATTCTTAGCTGTTATCTACATCAAGGTTATTATTTGTGAGAAGCGCATTGAGGTCATGCACATCTCCGTTCACCACGATTGTCTGGATTGCGGTGGCATTAGCCTCATTTGCATCACCCTGATAAACATCGATGGTAGTTTTTTGGGTATTGGTATCGAATGTAGCTTTCAGGTAGTTGTCGATGGTTGCATGTGTTTCGCCTACCAAAAGATCTGATAGATCAAGAACATCACCACCTGTGCCAGATACAAAATCCGTAATAGTGTCTATTCCACCATCCGCATCATTAGCACCCCACACGAACTGGTCGCTTCCAGTACCGCCTGAAAGCTGGTCCGATCCGGCACCGCCGATAAGCTGATCATTCCCTGCATTGCCAAAAATA
>JBFEXW010000238.1:0-3794 GCA_041562495.1 Marinobacterium sp.
AGCATCGTTGCCGAGGACTAACTTCTATCACTGGCTGATGTTCAATCTTCCAACCTCTGTTGATGAGATAGCAACCGGTGAGTTCAGCTCTGAAGTTACCCCTAAGGGTAAACCGGGACCTGACACTCTGCATGGTGCTATGCATGCCATTAACAATTACACCAGCTGGTTCTCAGGAGATCCGGATATGGGCGGCAGTTACTATGGTTATGACGGCCCCTGTCCGCCATGGAATGACGAGATCATTCACCACTATGTATTTACTGTGTATGCACTGAACACCGATAAACTAGGCGATGTCGATCTGTCGAATAGCAGTGCGGTTTTTGAAACGATAAACAGACATTGTCTGGATAAGGCAGAGATCACGGTGCTGTACACTCTGAATCCGGATCTGTAAGGGCAGAGTGAATAGAGACGAGAATGACTGGCAGGACCAGATTAACCCTGACAGATGACGCGGGTTCGTTTGAAGTTACACTTCTTGACCCAGCAGCTGAATCAGCACCGGACATGCCTGTAGTCCTTTTTGCAGTAGGGGCTGGCGGAGATCCTGAGCGTCATTTGCCACTGCTGTCCTATTTGGCAGAATCTGGTTTTACAGTCGTTGCTCCACACTTCCAGCGACTTCCATCACCCAATCCGACAGAAGATGATTTTCTGTTGCGAACACGCAGACTCAGACTTTCTCTGACTGCACAGCCGTATCTGGCAGCTGTGCCTGTCTTGGGTATCGGTCACTCTATCGGTGCTGCATCCCTGCTGGGGCTTGCTGGCGGGGGTCTATGGCTGGGGCCGGAACAAAGAGTGATTATTACCCCTGAAAAAAGACTCGGTCGGCTGGTACTTTTGACCCCTCCAACACGTTTTTTCAGTGTTCCGGGCGCACTTGATCGGGTGCAGACACCCATTTTGGCCTGGGCGGGTTCTTTGGACCATCTGACACCACCGGAACAACTCCAGGTGCTGGAAAATGCCAGGCGCGACGATCTTCCTATAGAGACTCGTGTTACCGATGGGGCTGGGCACTTTTCATTTATGGATACACCGCCACCTCTGAGTGAGGAGCCCTTAGCCGACAGAGAACAGTTTCTTGAGCAACTGCGTCGGGAGATTCGTCAGTTTCTGAACCGTTGATCGAGGGGCTAAAAGGATGACCCTGACTGCTCCAGAAAAGCGATCTCTTCAGTGGTTGACTGACGCCCAAGAATTTCATTGCGGTGAGGATAGCGCCCGAATCGATCAATAATTGCTTTATGCTGGTATTCAAACGCCAGATTTTTCTCCAGACCTGGCTGATTAAATAAACCTACCGCGATTGCATGAATGGTTTTCGATTCTGAATGCATATAGGGCATATAGAGAAATGCTCTCATTTCGGTTGGAAGTTGCTGGTCGAGACCCTGTGAGACAGATTCCTGAGCCAGGACCAGCGAGACGGTATCTGCGCTGAACGATTCCGGTGCATCGCGAAAGATGTTACGTGAGAACTGATCGATCAGAATAACTTCAGCCAGACGACCTTCTGGCTTTGCTCGCCATTCAAACAACTCACCAGTGCGTGCTTTTTCAACCAGATCCCCGAACCTTAAACTGATCATCTCATCCAGATCCGGGTTTTTAGCAAACCACTGGTTTTGATTCAGTTCGGAAAACCAGAAATCGATGACCTGTTTAAACATAGTGCTGCTCCTTCCGGAGAGGGGGAGTACGTATCCTTTCCGTACCTTCAGGTTAGACGGTTAAGCGACAACGCGCACAAGGGATTGCTATGTTCTACCGGTTATTTATATATAAAAATAGGTTATATTATAGAATTCATTGGACGATTGACTTTCTTTGTGGAATGTTTTCAGTTACCACCTCAAATTTTCGGAGTCGAAACTTGTTAAGTGAGCAGAGAACAGCAGTGATCGGTAGCCGGTAGTTATGAACAATAATAAAAAAACAATGGAAGAAGCAGTACAGTACGAGCGATCTACTCTCGTTTTGAGAAGTATATTTATTCCAGCTCTGCTTTTTTTATCTGTGATTATTGTTTCAAATCTAGTCGGGGCTGGCTGGGTGAGATCTCACTCGGTAATTGGTGCGATTTTATCCGCAATTGTTGTTCTGACATATCTGTTTGTTTCACGTCAGGAGCTCACTACTAAAAAATATGGGCGCGCGGCTTATATAGCCTTGCTGATACCTTTGTTTGCGCTGCTTGTATACGTTCAAAACGGGTTTTTAACGATTCCATCGCTTCCTCTGGTAACACTGGTTTTTGTACTGTCATACCCTGGCCGATCGAGATTCATCGCCTCTTTTATCTATGTCATCCTTGCCGCAACCTGTTATTACTTGAGTAGTTTTAAGGGGGCCAGCGGGTACGCCGAGCGTATTATCGCATCATCATTTCTGTTCATCTGGCCATTGCATACGCTGTTAGCATCAGATGAGTTCGATGAGTCGACAAGGAAAAAGGCGATTACCCAGCTACTCTATTCGGGAGGGGTGGTATCTCTGCTTCTGGTGTTGTTACCAGAAGAAAAAAAAATGTTAGTTCCGTTAGTTATTGGCTTAATTTGTATCGCCTTAGGCTGGTTTTTGAGTCAAAGAACACCATCTTCTGGTATGCGAACTGGGATTGCGATCAGCGTACTCGTTATATATGCCGTAGCGATGAGTTTCAATGGGACATTGCCAACCGCAGTTTTGTCGATCTTTATCGTTTTTCTCTATCTGTTTCTATTACCACGCGATGCGATGTTTATGAGCATTGCATTGTCTTTAGTTTCAGCCAGCGGCTACCTCTCATACAGTCCGGAGGGGTTTGAGTTCAGCGCTTTTGCGATCAGGAATATTGGTTATAACCTCATTCTGATCCTGGGGTTGTACACGCTGGCATTTCAGGGGCGGCCTAAAATACTTTTTTATAATCTGACAATTGTGCATTTCTTTATCGCCCTGAGTATCAGTGCTGCAGGTGCTGCCGGGCTTATCCTATGGGCTGACTGGCCGATTATCGAGATATATAGGGATTCGCAGGCGAAGCTGGATGTTGTTGACTGGGTTATGTCCCAGAGCTACGTCTGGCTGGGTGTGACCTGGGCACTGACAACGCTTCTACTTCAGAACAAAAATAATCAGGAACTGATCTCCCGTATTGAACAGACATCTGCAAGGTTAACAGGGGTTCTCGAATCGACATCAGACTGGTATTGGGAGACTGACAGCGAACACCGTTTTATCTACTTCTCTCGCAATTCCTATCAAAAGTCGGGGCTGGATCTCGAAGCGTATATTGGCAAGCGCCGGATTGATCTGATTAAAGCGCACGGGATAAACGCAGGCCTTAACCTGCAGGAACATATCGAAACGCTGGATAATCATGAGCCATTCAGGGGACTTACCTATCGCATACAGAACGCGAATGGGGAGGTCAGATGGATCGCTGCAGACGGTGCACCCGTTTTCACTGATCAGGGGGTGTTTCAGGGCTATCGAGGGGCTGCTAAAGATGTCACTGATAGTATTCTGGCTCAAGAGGCGCTTCTGAAGAGTACCAATGCGCTACATGTTGCCGAGACGCTTGCAGGGGTCGGGAGTTTCGCGTGGTATTCCGAAACTGGTGCTGTCGAATGGTCAAGTGGTCTGTATGAGATGCTTGGGTATCCGTTTGACCAGGCTCTGGATGTGGGTTTTATCTCTGAGCATGTGCTGCATCCTGATGATAGAGACAGGGTGCTTGAATCGCTTCAGTCCGGCATTGATAGTAAAGATAAGCTGATAGCAGAGCAGGAGTCTCGACT
>JBFEXW010000239.1:0-3736 GCA_041562495.1 Marinobacterium sp.
AAGATGGTACTCGATATCATCGGCAGCTTTTTGTTAGCAGTAATGTTCGCACTTCTCTGTTACTACGCCTACCACGGCGGAGTGGATGCAGGTAAATACGGTAATGAAACCATGATGCTTCGTATGAAGGAATCCTGGTTCTATATGATCATTACCTTGGGTTGCGGGCTTACGTCTGTAGCTGGCTTTCTGAAGATTCCGGCAATCTATTTAGATCACAAGAGAAAATAATGAGTACTGAAGCAGTTGCGGGTCTAATGATCCTGTTTATGCTGGTCATCATGTTCATGCGGGTACCTATAGGTATCGCGATGATGGTTTCCGGAGTCATCGGCTACTCCATCATCGATGACTTCAGCACGCTTGGCTACTATATGAAGGGCTCGACCTTCGGACAGTTAGCAAGCCATTCTCTGTCGGTTATTCCACTATTTCTGTTTATGGGCAACCTGGCGGCTCGTTCAGGGATTAGTAAAGCGCTGTTTAGTGGCGTAAATGCCTTTATCGGTCACTACCGCGGCGGTCTGGCTCTGGCTGCTGTAGGTGGTTGCGGCCTGTTCGGCGCAATCTGCGGAAGCTCGCTGGCCACCGCTGCGACCATGGGACAGGTTGCACTTCCTGAGATGCGTCGACATGGCTATCACGGCGCTATGGCAACCGGTGCATTGGCTGCTGGCGGAACGCTGGGAATTCTGATCCCGCCCTCAATCGTCTTGATTATCTATGCGATCCTGACGGAACAGAATATCGCCAAGCTATTCCTGGCAGCGATGGTTCCCGGCGCTATGGCAGTTCTCGGTTACATGATCGTTATTGCCATCACGGTGAAACTGAAACCTCACTATGCTGACAAGGCTGAAAAATCGACCTGGGCACAACGTGGGAAAGCGGTTATAGAACTGCTGCCAGCCTCAGTCCTGTTTATCGGCGTACTAGGCGGTATCTACTCAGGTATCTTCACGCCAACAGAAGCGGCTGCATTCGGTGTTATCGGCACAACGGTTATTGCGATTCTGAACCGACAATTAAGCGTTCAGGGCTTCTTTGAGTGTATCCGTCAGACCGCAATCAACACCGGTATGATCTTCGTTATCATTCTGGGTGCGGACATCTTTAACGCCTTTCTGAGCCTCAGTGGCATGCCACAATCGCTCGCTGACTGGATCATTGAAGTCGATATGGCGCCGATGTTTGTGCTGATTCTGATGCTGCTGGTCTA
This sequence comes from Marinobacterium sp., assembly GCA_041562495.1. GTDB lineage: Bacteria > Pseudomonadota > Gammaproteobacteria > Pseudomonadales > Balneatricaceae > Marinobacterium_E. Next base: position 1,220 of record JBFEXW010000239.1, read on the forward strand.
TCTCGTTCTGGGCTGCCTGATGGACTCACTCAGTATGATTCTGCTGACTGTGCCAATCTTCTTCCCGGCAATTATCTCGCTGGATTTTGGCATGACCTATGAACAGACTGCTCTCTGGTTCGGCATCATCTGCCTGATAGTTGTTGAGGTTGGCATGATCACACCTCCGGTCGGGATGAACGTGTTTATTATCAATAAACTGGCTGATGGTGTTCCGATGCGCGACACCTTCGCAGGCGTGCTGCCCTTTCTGGGATCAGACTTCGTTCGAGTCGTACTGCTGTTGATTTTCCCGGTACTGACCTGGGGTATTATCCCGGACTAACCGAACGCTTCACTATCTAAACGACTTAAGGGCTGCTCATTGAGCGGCCCTTTTCGTTTATGTAACGATCAACGCCATTCAAATCCCGCGGTACGATGGGTAGAATGACTCGCTGTTTTTAATTTGCTTAAGGAGTCCGAGTTTGTCGGCTGCCACCTCTATCACTCTGCCCAGTAAACCCGGTGATCTAAGACGCATAGGTGAAGTTCAGGGTGCTGCCACTGGCTGGCTGATTGAACAGCTTTGCAGTCAGCATCAGGCTCCTTTACTTCTGTTGACGCAGGATAGCGAAAGCGCCAGTCGTATCAGACGAGAAATTCACTTCTTCACTGGCGATAAACTACCGGTACTGCTGTTCCCTGACTGGGAAACGCTCGCTTACGACAGTTTTTCTCCGCATCAGGACATCGTCTCTCAGCGACTGGAAACCCTGTATCGCCTGCAGGGGATGAAACGTGGCGTTCTGGTTGTACCGGTTTCAACGATGATGCAACGCCTGCCGCCGAGAGAGTTTGTTGGTGGTAACGTGTTCTGGCTGGAAGCTGGTCAAGTACTGGATGGCGACCAGATGCGCCAGCAACTGATCGATGCCGGTTATACACTTGTCGATACAGTCTATGAACACGGTGAGTTTGCTGTTCGCGGCGCGATTATTGATCTCTTCCCGATGGGGACTCAGTCGCCACTTCGTATTGATCTGTTCGATGATGAGATCGATACGCTAAGAACCTTTGATCCGGAAACACAGCTCTCTATTGATCAGATTGAACGTATCCGGATACTTCCCGCACGCGAATATCCATTCCATTCGGCGTCGATTGACCAGTTTAAAGCGCGCTGGCGGCAGCGTTTTGATGTTGATTACGGAAACTGCCCAACCTATCAGGATGTTTCCTCAGGCATAGCACCAGCTGGGGTTGAATACTACCTCCCGCTGTTCTTTGAACAGTGTGCAACGCTGTTTGATTACCTGCCCGACACGACTGTCATTTTGCAGCAATCGACACTGCATGATGCGGCCCGACAGTTCGGCCAGAGCATTGAAGCTCGTTTTGAAGAGCGTTCCGGGGATATTACCCGACCGATTCTGACACCCGAAGAACTCTACCTCTCTGCCGATAGCTTTGCACAGCAACTGAAGAACTGGCCCGGCGTTCGCCTCTCCGTTGACGCTGAAGAGATACGTCCCGGCCGGGATAATCTCGGTACACATACACCTCCGAACCTAAGTAGTCCCCCTACAGCAGCCGAACCACTCAAGCCTCTGGCCAATCTGATCGGCTCTGCAAATGAACGTATTCTGATCTGCGCTGAATCTGCGGGTCGCCGCGAGTCCCTGCTGAACCAGTTGGCCGGACTTCAGATAAAGCCTCCGATTTTTGATAGCTGGAGCAGCTTTAAAGAGGCTAAAGATAGGCTCGGCATCTGTATAGCGCCGCTTGAACAGGGCCTGTATTTACCAGATGAGCTTTACCTGATCTCGGAAGCCCAGCTGTTTGGCCATCAGATCTTCCAGCGCCGTCGACGTCAGAAGGAGCAGAGCGATTCAGATCAGGCGATACGCCACCTTTCTGAACTGAGCATCGGTAGTCCGGTCGTTCATATCGACCATGGTGTTGGACGCTATTTGGGGCTCCAGACAATCGAGATAGAGAACTCACCGGCTGAGTTTCTGACACTCGAATATGCGGGCAACGCCAAGCTATACGTTCCTGTCTCATCTTTGCACCTGATCAGCCGCTACAATGGAGTTAGCGATGAATCCGCACCGCTTCATAAGCTTGGTACAGAGCAGTGGAGCAAGGCGCGACGTAAAGCGGCAGAAAAGGTTCGTGATACTGCCGCAGAGCTGCTTGATATCTACTCTCGCCGCGCCGCTCAGGTTGGCTATCAGTACGAAATTGATGAAGCACTCTATGATCAGTTCTCCCGAGGTTTTCCGTTTGAGGAAACACCCGATCAGGAGATTGCGATCAATGCCGTTAAGCGCGATATGCAGGCGTCTCAACCGATGGATCGACTGGTCTGCGGTGACGTAGGTTTTGGTAAAACTGAAGTCGCAATGCGCTCAGCCTTCATCGCCGCACTGGCTGGTCGACAGGTAGCAGTACTGGTACCAACCACCCTGCTCGCCCAGCAGCATTATGATAACTTCTGTGACCGTTTTGCTGACTGGCCGGTTAAGATTGAAC
>JBFEXW010000240.1:0-3729 GCA_041562495.1 Marinobacterium sp.
AAAAGGGAAATAGAGCGGCTTTCGCTGTTTTGGTGGCTGGATCTATGCTTTAAAGCGGCCCATCCCTGCCCCGGAACACTTACATAAATTTGATTTGAATCAACGCTAGATAGACTGCTAATTAAAAACAACCGGTTTGCCTAAAGTCTTAGATCTCTATACTTTAGGCTCGCATTGAGCAAGCTGGATAACTTTGAACAGGTATTGTTGTGCCCTCCTACCTACTACTTTATTGCCGTAGCGGATTCGAATCTGAAGCCGCATCCGAAATTGCAACAGCTGCTGCGCGGCTTGGATTCTATGGCTACCCAAGTTTCGAATCCGGGGCGGGGTACGTAGTATTTGTTCTGCAGCCACCAAAGCAGGATGCGACCGAGCTTATTCAGAAGCTAAGCTTTCGTTCATTAATATTTGCCCGCCAATGGGTCGCTTGTGCGAAGTTGTTAGAAAGTGTCTCTACTAAAGACCGAATAGCGCCTATCGCTGAAGCTGTTGCGGGACTGCCACGGGCATCTGAAGTGTTGGTTGAAGTCCCCGATACCACCGACGGACGTAATCTCAGTGGTTTTGCTAAGAAATTCACCGGTGCGGTTGCCGGTGCTTTGCGGCATCAGCAACTACTACTGCCAAGAAAAAGTAAATCAAATTGGCGGCTGCATATCTTTGTACTATCAGGTCAGGATTTCTGGGTAGGAGTGAGTCCGATCAATAATAGTTCTAACTGGGAGCAGGGGATTAAACGTCTCAAGTTTCCATCAGATGCGCCCAGCCGCTCAACGCTGAAGCTGGAGGAAGCCTGGCATCAGTTTGTACGCCGCCGCGACTGGGATGAAAAGCTTAGCGGTGGATCGCGAGCTGTTGATTTGGGTGCAGCGCCCGGTGGCTGGACCTATCAGTTGGTTAAACGTGGTATGTTCGTCACAGCTGTTGATAACGGGCCGATGAATGATGATCTGATGGAAACCGGGCAGGTTGACCATAAGCGCGAGGATGCCTTTACTTACGCACCAGGGAAACCCGTTGATATTATGGTGTGTGATGTCGTTGATAAACCTGCTCGCGTGATTGAGTTGATGGAACGCTGGGCCGTTAACGGCTGGGCCAGAATCCTGATCTTCAATCTTAAGCTGCCGATGAAACGGCGTTATGAAGAGGTGGAGAACCGGCTGGGGATGCTTGAAACTCGGCTGCAGGAACATCAACTCAAATTTCATCTTGAGGCCAAGCATCTCTATCATGATCGCGAGGAGATCACCTGCTACCTTGAGCTGCTTTAAAAGTGAATTAATTCGGGGCCTAGAGCCCTGAATTAATGTTCGTAGATGCAGATCTTCTCTTCATGTTCCAGCATGGGGCCTAACTGATCCATGATCTCTCTGCGTTGTTCTGAGTTATACCAGCGGTCCCAATCCTGTATGGTTCTGTAGCTTGCGATCACCAATCTGCGCTCAGGGTTGTTAATGTCGTGCAGCACCTCTCCGGAAATAAAGCCAGATCCCTGCATCGATAGCGTCAACGCCTGACGCGCTAATATCAGATATTGCTCGGTTAGTTCCTCGGGTACCTGGCGTTCAATTAGTACTTTAATCATGATTGATAGCCTCCTTGTTCAGTGAACAGTCCTCGCTCTGAGCATAGTTGCTGAGCAGGACCCTCACAAGGTTCAATTTCCCGGCGTTGGTCAGCGTTATTTTTGAATTTCTTAACAAAACATCGATTTTGGTGCCGGTTAAGCCCCTGAACCACTGTCCAGCTTAATTCCGATCTGACACAATAGCCTCTGTGAACTATAACCGAGAAGTTTGAAACGCGTGGATACCAGTACTCAAGTCGATACTCAGCTTGATGCCCGGGGGCTGTACTGCCCTGAACCGGTGATGATGCTGCATAACAAAATAGCTGATATGTCTGAAGGGCAGGTGGTGGAAGTATTGGCGACCGATCCGTCGACGCAGAGAGATATTCCCAAGTTTTGTAATTTTTTAGGACATCAACTGGTTAACCAGCGCTCTGATGACAATGAATTTGTCTATTGGGTACGTAAGGGAAGTTGATGGCCAACTCAGTTCTGCATCTCTGTGATGAAACAGAGATGTTATTGGATGCTGCAGAGCAGAAATTGGATCAGCTTGAAGCAGTAACTTTGAATAAATTGGCAACAGCCAAATCTAGATCGAGCAAAGAGAAACAGCCCGTGAGTCAAGAGACTAACGCCAAAGCGCGCAATAAGAACAGAGAAGCGAATCAGGCAGCCGTTGCTCTGCTGGTAGAAAACTATCCGCAGGCGTTTAATAGCGAAGAACCTAAGCCGCTGAAGATCGGTATTCAGGAAGATCTGGTATCGGACGAAAAAGTCAGCCGCAGTAAGATCAAACGCGCACTGGCAACCTACGTGCGTAATCCTCGCTACCTTAAGTCACTGGTTGAAGGTGCTGATCGCGTTGATCTGCAGGGTGAGAGTACCGGTAAGGTATCGGCGGAAGAGGAGCAGCACGCTAAAGCGAAGCTTGATGAATATAAACAGCGTCGTGTAGAACGTCAGAAGGAGCAACGTAAGGCGCAGCGTGTTGCTGAAAAAGAGCAGCGCTTAAGCTCTAAACTGGAGCAACTGGTTGCTAAGACCAATAAACACTGATCGTTTGCTCCTGCGTATAGGGCTCCAGTTGGGGCTCTTTACGGTTAATCTATCCCTCCCGTAACGCTATTCGTTAAATTTCTGCCTATTATCTGTCCAGAGAAGGTTGTAATTTGATCCTGTTGACTCAATATTAGTCTTGTTGAATATATTGAGTTGTGGAGTGATCATGTCTGATACGGTAAATCTTAGTTGTCCTCACTGTCTGGCTACTAACCGTGTACCGCGTGAACGTCTTGATCAGGGACCGGCATGTGGCAAATGCCGTAAGGCGATATTTACCGGTGCGCCGGTAGCGATAGATGCCGAGAGTTTTGCAAAGCTGATACGCAATACTGATATTCCGGTTGTTGTAGACTTCTGGGCGGGGTGGTGTGGTCCTTGCCGCATGATGGCTCCAGCCTTCGCCGAAACGGCCAAAAGGATGGAGCCCTATGTTCGCTTTGTAAAAGTGGATACAGAAGCTGAGCCGCAGCTGGCTCAGAAGTATGCTATTCGCAGCCTTCCCACACTGGTCCGTTTTGAGAAGGGGCGAGAGGTAAAACGCCAATCTGGAGCTATGAATGTGACTCAGATTCAGCAGTGGGTTGGTAGTTAAATACCTTCGTTTTTAGTTGAATGGTATAGGAGCAGTCTCTGATATGGAGTTGCTCCTGTTAACGGCTTGAAGCGGTTAGCGCCCGTTTGGAAATTGTTTGAAAGCGGCTAAATAGCAGGATCGCACTCAGCGTCAGGCCGATCGAAATTCCCATCCAGTACCCGCCTGCACTCTGATCGAAATACTCAGCAAGCAGATAGCCTGAGGGTAAGCCAATCATCCAGTAGGCGACAGTCGCTATATAGAGCGGTGCACGCGTATCTTTATAGCCACGTAGCGCACCGGTGCAGGCAAGCTGAATTGCATCGGAAAACTGAAACAGCGCCGCCAGACCGAGTAACTGACTGGTGATCTTAACTACAGTATCTGAATCTGAATAGAGTGCTGCCAGCGGCTGGGACAGAAAGCGTAATACCGAGAAGCTGAAAACTGCGATCAGGATACCTACACCCATCCCCATCAGGGCGACCTGACGCGCGTGCTGGCGCTGACCTGA
>JBFEXW010000241.1:0-3704 GCA_041562495.1 Marinobacterium sp.
GCGCTCTACATACCAGCCCGGAAGCACCAGTACACCTGCCACGGGAACGTCAGTTCCAACCGTTTTACTTAGCCAGCTCCTGACCGTTTTGATATTCATTCGCACCTGTTCGATCGGCTGGGTCTCAAAATGATCAGAAAAATGCAGAGCATCGTTTTCTACACAAACTCTTGCCTGCCTTTTACCCGCTAACAACACCTTCGACCGCCCTTTGGTTTCAACAACAAACACACCTTTATTGGTTATTACCAGATGCTCAACATTGAACTTTTCAAACGGCAGATCGTGAAACACCCTGATCGGAGCGTTCGCAGTCTGAGCAATTTGTTCAAGTTCCTGACCCACCGCCATTTCACAGGCAAGGCCTAACTTCAGGTTATCAAGAAGGCGCAGCTTTTTAATCGCCTTAGAAGACACATAGATAAACGCAACCAGCGACACTACTGCAGCGATATACCAAAAGATGGCTTCCGCCTCCTGCTGTGTTAGCTTCTCTTTAATTAATAAAAGTACAGGAGGGATTGAAACCATCATAGGCAACATGCCAAACAATCCGATCAGATCCAGCATCTGATCATCAATCTTCTGCTGTAGACTAAAGCCTGCGGGTGGCAGCAACTCTTCACCCAAGGAACTAAGCCGGTTTTTTCGGGAGTAGCGCTTATAGAGCAATACCACCCCGACCAATAAAAACATCGGCAGCAGATAGATAGCTGCTGCGAGCAACCCCGGTAACAGATGTAACGTCAGATTCATACAGACCACAAATTTACAGAGATAGATTAAGCCCTAAAGCTTAGTCGCTGTACTCTGTTACAACCAGACCGCTGCTTAGATTAAGATCTGGTTCTCTATAACTGCTTTCGCTATGGCGTTACCCAGAATCTGATGTTGCGATGAGTCAAGGTGAACTCCATCTATATCACTGGTTTCGATAACAGTGTTTGCATCGAAATAGCTGGCGTTGAGCTCTGCAGCGACTTTTTCAAGCTCCAGATTCAGTCCATTCCAGCGCACCTCGGCCCCTTTGAATTTTGGTGCGATCAAACCTTTCGGCGGTTTTATTGCTGGCGGCGCTACAATCATTATTTGCGGCACAGGCATACCCGGTTCTATCGGTGCCTGCCTGATAATACTTACCAGTCGAGCCGTTCCCTGAGCCGAGTGCCATGAGTCGTTCTGATGAGCGGCCTGAAAATCGTTGGTGCCCAGCATCAGAATCACCAGCTTTAGCGGCGAGTGCATCTCAATAACCTGAGCCAGCCCCTGCGTTCCATCTCTGCCCTCTTTTAATGGATCTGACCAGACGGTTCTTCGACCATTAATACAGTTCTCCATCACTCTGACATCGATCTTTTCACTGTGCAGTACGTTTTCGAACACGCCGGACCAGCGCTGGTCAAAGGGCAGACGTTCCCGTGTACCGGGTATCAGCCCCCAGGTCAGACTATCTCCATATATAAGAATTTGATCCATAGTGCTTTTTCTTCCTTCTTGTGAATACTATGCGGCATTGCGATGCACTAACCTGAGTAGAAAACGGTTAGGGAGATCGCCCTTTACAACCTAATTTAAAGGCTCTGATAGAAGAAGGGAACTCGGCTCATATCACAATGCGAGTTCCCCTTAACACTGCTTTTAAAAACAGATCACCAGTTGTAATGCCAGGCGATACCTAGGATATCCTGAGACATCTCCAGATTAGCTTCACCGCTCCCGTAGCTTGCAGGGATGGAGTTGTTACCTTTAACGCTGTTTTCCAGTGCTCGTGTGTAGGCAAAGGTCAGACTATGTTTCGGACTGATTTTCCAGGTACCACCAACACTCAGGTGATCTTCAACCACAGCGGGTGCCAGAATATTGAAGAAGGTCTGAGAGTTAGGTATCGGCTGATCAGTATGACTATAGCCGGCACGCAGAGTGAGCTTATCGCTCGCCTGATAGGACAGACCCAGCTTATAGATATCCATATCCTGCCAGCCAAATCCCGCACCACCGTTCGCACCCAATGCAACATTGTTGAGCGGGTTGGAGATCGCCTGAACTTCGCTATAGTTAATCCGCTCCCAGTCCCCCGCCAGTGTTAACTGAGGATTCATTTTGAGCGCAAAACCCGCACCATAACTCGATGGCACATCAAAGCTGCCTTGCTCTGCAAACAGCCCCCTGTATTTTTTAAACTCACTGACATTGACCTTAGAGGACCAGTTAACTCCCAGCCTAAGTGCATCGGAAATCTGCCCCTGCCAGCCAAGTTTCAGCCCCCAACCGGTACCGCTGTCATAGCCTCTGTTGGTTACTGCAGTATTATCACTACTCATATTTTTAAACGGCTGGATTCCCTCAGCACTAAAACGCTGATAGACATGTGTTACACCAATACCGATAGTGCTTTTATCATCAACCTTAATCCCTAAGGATCCTGTGATATACAGCTGTCCAAGATCCACACCAGCCGCTCCAACCCCACCAATGGCTCCGAAAGGATTTGTCTTGTATGTGGTGTTCATCCCACCATTACCATACATCGCAAGACCGTACGTCAGCTTATCGGAGTAGGTGCGAACCAGACCTATCTGCGGAATGAAAAATATCGATGTGCCATTGGCATCATAACTTCCATCCAAGTTATTCGTATTACCACTGACTTTAGACGAGCGATCGGGTGCAAACAGGTTCAAGCCCACATCCAGCCGATCTTCAGTTTTTACCAGAGCGGCGGGATTTGAAACCGCCTGAATACCGTCGTGACTCAGTGCAAATCCAGTACCCGCCATCCCCTGAGACGTAATACTGTTACCGTGCATGAAATAGCCGTTGGTTGCCTGAGCAGATGCAGAGATTGAAAGAAGTGAGGCAACAAGTAGATTCCGTTTAAACATAGTTTCTCCAGCCCAGTTGTTATTTTTAAAGGTGGGCTGACTCGATATTAAGCGACACTATGGTTTTTTATAACTAATAATTAGTTATAAAAAACAAAGGATTATATTGATAAATTCATCAGCCTGCATAGCAGAATCCAGAAGCGTGTTGGTAGCACTCTGAGCGTGCATGGTATCGGTGTAACTGAATACCTTGTGCTTAACCAGCTATACGGCACTGCTCTGCAGAAGATGCGTCGCAGTGACTTTGCTGAACAGGTCGGTCTCACACCATCCGGGACCACGCGCCTTTTAAACCCGATGGAGAAGATCGGTCTGGTTGAGAAAGAGGATAATCCTCGCGATGCCAGAGTCAGTCTAGTCACCATTTCAGAAGCGGGAAAAGAGATATATCTGGACGCCCTGATCTCTTTTGAACCGGCTTCGGCATCAATTTTTCAACCGCTTGATGCGACCAGATAAAACCTTTTTCAGAGCTGTTACGGATGATTTAATGAGGCTCGGAGAAGATGCTATGGCCGCAGAAGACCGGGGTTACAGAGTGCATTTCTGTCGTTCTGATTAAATGCATGTTGCTGGGCTTTCACCTCAGCAACATGCGATGCTTAACAAGGCTATAGATCGCCTGTATCAGGGCTGTAACACGTACTGTAGTGTTTGAATCACCTGTTCATTGGTTTTCGCCCAGGCTAATGCAGATGCATCTACCTCTTTCAGAGGATGGATAATATCTTCAGCATGCAGGGTGATATACGGCTTCCCCAGTGCCGCACAATAGCCCGCATCAAAAGCGGCATTCCACTGCTTGTATTTGTCACCGAA
>JBFEXW010000242.1:0-3572 GCA_041562495.1 Marinobacterium sp.
CCTCCATTTGCGACGTTCGGTAGTAGGCATGAGTAAAGCGGATAAGTCCCTCGGCCTGAACGCCGGTATTTCTCTCTTTTATCTGGTCAATGAGTGTATTTAACAGCTTGGCCTTGGCTGCAGATCTGCGGGTCGGCATTGTTTCATCCTGATATCGGTTCAGAGATTGAACTTCTTGTTCTTTATGAAGATCAGTTTAGCAGTCAGATTTATTGTTGCCCGTTCAGCAGCTATTTTTGAGTATTAAATGTAAAAACGGCGCCTTAAAGGCGCCGTTTTCGAGATCATTAAAAAGAGTGATTAATCGAAGTTAATTCCGAGACGCCGACCAACCTCTTCATAGGCTTCAATGACACCACCTAGTCCCTGACGGAAGCGATCCTTATCTAGCTTCTTGCGTGTCTCCTTATCCCAGAGACGGCAGCCATCAGGCGAGAATTCGTCGCCGAGAACAACCTCGCCCTTAAACAGACCAAACTCCAGCTTGTAATCAACCAGCATCATACCGGCATCATCAAACAGCTTGCTCAGGACCTTATTCACTGAATAGGTCAGCTCTTTAGCCTTAGCCAGAGCTGCCGGATCGGCCCAGCCGAAGGTTTCAACGTGAGACTCGTTGATCATCGGATCACCAAGTGCATCGTTCTTAAGGAAAAGCTCAAAGGTAGGTGGATTGAGTTCTATCCCCTCATCTACACCGAGACGACGACAGAGTGAACCCGCTGCATAGTTTCTGACAACACACTCTACTGGCATCATCTTCAGACTTTTCACCAGACACTCGTTATCAGATAACAGCTTCTCAAAGTGGGTCGGGATACCCGCATCTGCCAGTTCCTGCATGATAAACGCGTTAAACTTATTATTGACCATACCCTTACGGTCAAGCTGTTCGACCTTTTTACCATCAAACGCAGAGGTATCATCACGGAACTCCAGAATCATGTAATCCGGATCATCCGTAGTGAATACTGACTTAGCCTTACCTGCGTAGAGCTGCTTACCTTTTTCCATCCCTATCTCCAAATCCCCTGTCACATAAAAACAGAGCGATAAAATTAAATGCTCAGATTGTCTTTGATGACCCAAAGAAGCTCTTCTGCAGAATCCTCAGCCACTGGCTCGCCCTTGTCATTCAATACAGAGACCAGTACGCCACTGCGTGCTCGGCTAAACTTGAGCTGGAAGCGTTTAATCAGAATCGTCTCGCCATCAGCGATCGTGCGCTTCTGATTATCCTGACCAAACACATAGACTACGCGATCACCAACCCAGATTTTAAAACCTTCCATCGCCTGTAGCTCTTCCTGCGTCGGTTTAGCACCCACTACAACCGCATTAGGATCACTCGAATATACAACGCCTTCGGCATCAGCTTCACTACCTGCAGGTGTCGATTCAAAGAGTTTGATCGGCCCGACATCTCTGTTTCTAAACCAGTCAAGAATTCCCCCGCTCTGCTTTTCACGGAAGACGGTTCGATAGGTAAGATAGATCTTAGCTCTGTCTATATCTCGTGTTCCCACATCGACTCCAGCTCTATCTAACGCCTGATTAACCAGTTTCCAGGATTCAGTAAGCGGAGCTTTGACGTTTAACAGTGGCTGATTCATCGTATTACTGCCCACTGTCGCTACTGGACCAGCGTCTGCCTGATACTGAGAGAGTGTTGGTGCTGTCACGACACTATTCCCCCGACTCAGATACTGCAACATCGAGTACGGAATCTCATTGGTGTAATTTAGCTCTATAGAATCTTCGGTCCAGTTCGGCTGAGCTGGTGTATTACTCAATGCATACTGAACCTGCTGAACACTGATCGCTGTACGCGTTGTATTTTTAGCATCAGGCCGCAAGCGTACTCGAAGCTTATTCATCGATGGCTCATTAGCTTCAGAGTTAAATTTCAGTGTATTCAGAAGTTTTTGGAAGGCTGTCAGATCCTGACCTTCAACGCGAATCCAGTCGGTTTCCATAACCCCCTGACGCGCATCCTGCGATGCGAGAGTCTGACCGGTTTCACGCCAATAAGATTGAAGCTCACGCCATACCTGATCAATCGGCTCATCAACCAGTATTACCCGCTCACCCTCTAACGGCCGAACCGCAGCACGGTCATTCCCTTCGGTTCCAAAGAAAAATTCAGGCCGAGGAACTGTCTCCTGCATCTGCGCCAGCCCCATGTCCGGAGCATTAACCTGCGGTACTACCAGAACATCCTGTGTCTGTTTTTCCTGAAGATTTGCCGGCATCTCGAGACGCTTACCAGGCTCCGCCTGTGCATACTCCTGAGAGCGATCCCGTATCACACCGTTTTCACCGTATACCGGATTATCGGCGAGCGATGTACAACCACTCAATGGTAGTAGCAGGCAAAGACCTGCTGCACGAAACTTCATTCGATACTCCCTGTTAAAGCAGACCAACCTGCTTGAGTACTTCTGTCAGCTTGCTTCGATACTGTTCAGCTAAGGGTGTTAGTGGCAGGCGTATTCCCTTACCGATCAGCCCCATCTCATACATCGCCCACTTAACCGGAATCGGGTTAGCCTCAACAAACATTACATCATGAAGCGGCATCAAACGTTGCTGTAAAGCACGAGCTTCTTCAAAACTCTTCTCCAGCCCCAGTTTACATAACTGAGACATCAAAGCTGGAGCCGCGTTGGCTGTCACTGAAATATTCCCATCACCACCGGCCAGTATCAGTTCGATTGCGGTAGCATCGTCACCAGAATAGATCGCGAAATCAGCTGGCGTGTTATCAATCAGAAACTTAGCTCTCTCAAGATTACCAGTCGCTTCTTTGATACCTACAATATTTGGCACATCTGCCAGACGAAGGACAGTCTCTGGCAACATATCGCATGCGGTACGTCCCGGTACGTTATAGAGTATCTGAGGAATATCGACCGCTTCTGCGATCGCTTTGTAATGCAGATACAGCCCTTCCTGAGTCGGCTTATTGTAATAGGGAGTTACCAACAGGCAGGCGTCAGCACCAACGCTCTTCGCATCCTTGGTCATCTCAATCGCTTCGCGCGTTGAATTCGCTCCGGTACCGGCAATAACCGGAATACGACCATTAACACGCCGTACAACGCGATCGATAACCTGCACATGTTCATCAACATCCAGAGTCGCTGACTCTCCTGATGTACCCACTGCTACGATCGAGTCAGTGCCCTGTTCAACATGCATATCGACTATGCGATCCAGATTCTCCCAATCCAGCGTACCATCGTCATGCATGGGAGTTACTAGGGCTACGAGGCTGCCACGAATCATCTGTTTACCACCTGTTTGAGTTATAGCCTGAACCTCCGATTTCAGGATGAGAGGTTCACCTAACTTTAATTATTAAAGGTGCAACATTCTAAACGAATTAGCGTTAACATTCGTAGTAGCTGAGCCACTTTTTATCTCAATAGACAGAATAGGAGAGACAAATGCTGGAAATAGGGATGTCTGCACCAGAATTTAGTGCACCAGATCAGAATGGAGCCCCACTGAGCCTGAGTCAGTATCGCGGAAAGAGGGTCGTTTTATACTTTTACCCGCGCGACAATACG
>JBFEXW010000243.1:0-3569 GCA_041562495.1 Marinobacterium sp.
AAAAAGCGGGTATCGGCATGCCTGAAGTGGGGATCTTCCCATCACAAACCGCAAATGCATTCGCAACTGGCTGGAACCGCAACAGTGCACTGGTGGCTGTCAGTTCAGGACTGCTGAGCCGTTTCCGTCCCGAAGAGATTAAAGCGGTTCTCGCGCACGAGGTCGGCCATGTTGCTAACGGTGATATGGTCACACTGACGCTGATTCAGGGCGTGATCAACACATTCGTTATGTTCCTCGCCCGTATCGTCGGCTATGCGGTAGATAGCTTCCTACGTCGCGATGACAGCAATTCAGGCGGTGTCGGGATCGGATTCTATATCACCACCTTTGTGGCTGAAATTGTGTTTGGCGTCCTAGCTTCAGTAATCGTTGCCTGGTTCTCCCGCAGACGTGAGTTTCGTGCGGATGAGGCGGGAGCAACGCTGGCCAGTAAAGATGGCATGATAGCCGCGCTACAGCGCCTTAAAGTGGAATCTCAGGCACACTCACAGAGTCTGGAGGGGCAGATGACCGCCTTCGGTATCAGCAGTGATGCCAAGCGGGATCTGATGACACTCTTTGCCAGCCACCCCCCTCTTGATGAGCGTATCGCTGCGCTGCGCGAACGAGGTTAAACCCGATCGGGCAACCTAACCCGATAAAGAATTGCGTCGCGGTAGCCTGTGCGCACCGCGACGAGCCCGAAAGCTTACGATCCGGATCCGGGTTACCCGCATCCCTTCAGCCCCAAACTACGCCAATACCTGCGTCTGGGTTTAGCCGAACACCAAGCCGGAGCGCTACCTACATCGCCTCACTTGAGGGTATATCCCTGAAGTTCAAGCTGCTGTTGAGCCAAAAAGCCCTGTAAAAATATGCGCGTCTCTTCATCGAGTGGATCAAAACTCAACCCATACTGATAGGTGTTAATTCTGGATAGTGTATGTCGACTCTGGTTGGCCAGTTTTGCCGACAGTAGTACCAGCTGTTCGCTACCGGCAAAGCTTATTAACGTGGTAATAAATATCTGATCTCCGACTTTTCCAACCGGTATGGTTGTTTCCAGTGAGGCTCCCTGAAGGTGGATATCCGTTATCAGGCCATACAGATCTTCCGGCCCCTCAAGTGGGTCTGCGCCATCCACTCGGACTCTGATCTGTATCGGCAGGCGTGTATGTGAACGCAGACGGGCAACATTGATTGCATCAGGATAGGCTAGTACCCAGGCAGAAAAGGGTTTGCTGATGGTTGATTCCAGCCGTGCATCAAAGGCGCAGATCCAGTTACCTGACATCAATCTCAGTCGCAGCACCTCTCCCTTATGAGCAAAGCTCCTCGCAGACGGAGCGGAAAGAATCAGAAACTCCTCCCCGACAGAACCGATCAACTCAGTTCTCAGACGCTGGCGACTACGGGTATGTTCTATCTGAATCTGAAGACCCGGCTTTATTCCGATCTCCGATAATGACTCAGGTATTGTTGCGGACTCAATGGCACGCGGTGCAGCCATACTTACCTCTATAACCCGACATTGAACCCGATAGCACCCAGAAGCTGTTGTTGTGCACTTTCCAAACCTGAGACCTTCAGCGTCCTATACTCCCTGCGCAATGGATAGTTTTTGCGTAGCAGATCAAAGTTCTGCTTTTGGCGCGCGAGGTCAGAGTCCAGCGATGCACGAAATGCACGATCATCACGCCACTGATCATACACCAGTTGCATCAGCGAAAGCGGATCTACCGACCGTCCTGACCGCAACGCTGAAACAGGAGCGTCAGGAAGAATATCAACCAACTGCAGATCACTCTGACTATCAGTAATTCCGAAATAGGATTTCAATGCCTGATAAAGCATCCAGGTTCCGCGTATTTTGCCATCAAGGCTGTGACCGGCAATATGTGGCGTCGCGATATAGGCGCGGTCAGCCAGCGCTGCATCAACTTCCGGTTCCAGCTCCCAAACATCAAGGATACAACAGATATCTGCCCCGTCAGTTAACCGTTTCAGCAGTGCCTTATTATCGATCGTTGGACCACGCCCGGCATTAATTAACAGGGCGCCCGGTTTAAGCCTCGCCAGATTATCGGCACTCAACAGGTGGTAGGTTGCATTAACCCCATCCAGCGTGAGAGGCGTATGGCAGCAGATCACATCAGCCTGACTAAGTAACCGATCAAGGGGAGTATCTATAAACCTGGACTCTCTTTCAGCTTTCGGCGGATCAGACTGAAGGACTGTCACGCCAAGCCGCTCCAATCGTTCAACCAGACGACCTCCGACATTACCACAGCCAATTACGCCATATGTCAGGTTACCCGGATCGAGTTGATGATCACGACAATGGTTCCAGATCCCTGATAACACATAATCAACCACCGCTTCCGCATTACACCCCGGTGCGCTGGCAAAGACTATTCTCCGTTCAGCGAGAAGCCGTTGATCGATATGGTCGGTACCAATGGTTGCGGTACCGACGAAACCAAGCTGGTCTGCCTGAGCCAGAAGCGCCGAATCAACCTGAGTAACCGACCGAACCAGTAAAATATCCACGCCTTTCAGATCGTCCGCCTGAATCTGACGACCGGGTTTGCGACTTATATCGGCAAACTCACCAAAGAGTTTTTCGACCAGCGGCATATTTTCATCTGCTAGCAGTTTTAATTTCTTACTCATCACTTTTTCAAGCCATAAAATTTGCATCATTATACTGAATTCTCTTACAGACCGGCGAACATAAGTCTTTATCAAGGAAGTAAAAGTTAACAAACAGCCGCATCACTCCGATCAATTTTCGATTTATCAATGGATCATATATAAATAATCGCTAATATGTGACAGACTACCGCAGAGATTTTTATTATTTCACTGTCACATGCATCTACCGGCTCACCAAAAAAACCTTCGCATACTTGTCACTCTGTCAGCATTAGCGGGATTGATCTACGCAGTAAATCTGTTCAATTCGCCTGCGCAATTGCCAAAAACGTCGGAGGTTCGCTGCGATCTGAATCAGCAGAATTGTGAGCTTATAGTTGGCGGGCGCAAAGTCTCGTTAAGTCTGTCACCCACACCGGCAAGATCACTTACGCCGCTGACATTTACTGCCAGATTCGAGGGCCGACAACCCGAAAAGCTCTGGCTGGATATTCAGGGTGACGAGATGTACATGGGACTTAACCAGCCTCAGATGACTCGGTCAGATAACCAATGGACAGCAACGACCGAACTCTCAGTCTGCACCACTGGAAAAATGCTCTGGCGGGCCACACTGGTTGTTGTTGATGCAGATCAGGAATATCAACTCCCCTTCTACTTTGAGGCGCAGTGAAAGATGCCAAAAGATTCATTGAAAATTTTTTCCAGTCTCGCGTTTTTTATCTTCGCAGGCGTCATACTCTACCTGTTGACCAAGGATTCAGATCCGCTGATTCCGGTACAAAAGGCAGCGCTGGGCGGCGACTTTACGCTCAATTCAGCGAAAGGCTCGGTGTCACTCAGTGACTATAGTGGCGATCCGGTGCTGATCTATTTCGGCTACACCTCCTGCCCGGATATTTGTCCAACTTCGCTGGCAGTGATGCGCCAGG
>JBFEXW010000244.1:0-3564 GCA_041562495.1 Marinobacterium sp.
CAGATATTACTGGTAGAGGATTCAGCGACACTTCGCAAACTGGGTTGCGGAATGCTTGAGCGACTTGGCGCTACCGTACAGGAAGCTCAGGACGGCGCTCAGGCACTAACAATCATGCAGAATTATTATCCTGACCTAGTATTAACTGACATCATGATGCCCAATATAAACGGCTATCAGCTAACGGCAGCACTGCGTAATCAGGGCTACACCAGACCAATCATCGGCGTTACCGGAGCAACTGTCGGTATGGAAGCAACACGTTTATTAGACGCCGGTGCTGATAAAGTACTGGCTAAACCGCTCACCAAAGAGGGGATTGAACAGGCACTCAGATCTCTCACGGAAAAGAGTTAGATCTTTTGCGAGCGGACTCAGATAACTCTCATTTTCGGTGAGAACAGGTTTCAGAAGGCCGGAAAGACCAGCCTCTGAAACCTAAGATTAAGCTATATACCCGCTTTATCCAATGCATCGGCGAGATAATCCAGGGTTCGATCAACATTCATCAGCTTATCGATACCAAAAAGACCAATTCGGAATGTGCAGAACCCGTCAGGCTCATCACACATCAGGGGAACACCTGCAGCGATCTGGAATCCCGCATCCGCAAAACGCTTACCGCTTTGGATCTCGTGTTCCTGTGTATGACTGACAATAACTCCAGGCGCACCATAACCTTCCGCAGACAGGCTCTTAATTCCCCGTTCGGCCAACAGTGCACGCGACCGGGCCCCCAGTTCAAGCTGTGCTTCTTTCAGACGCTGATAGCCATAGGCTTCCGCTTCGGACATCACCTTACGCAGTTGGCGCAGGCCGTCAGTTGGCATCGTCGCGTGATACGCATGGCCACCCTGCTCGTAGGCCTCCATTATCTGCAACCATTTCTTCAGGTCGCAGACAAAACTGGTACTTTGCGTCTGCTCAATTCGCGCACGCGCCCGTTCACTCATCATAACCAGTCCGGCACAAGGAGAGCCACTCCAGCCCTTCTGTGGCGCACTACAAAGCAGATCGACTCCAAGGTCCTTCATATCGATCCAGACTGCACCCGATGCAATGCAGTCGAGAACGAAAAGCCCGCCAACTTCATGGGCAGCCTCGGCAACAGCTTTTATATATTCGTCCGGAAGAATCATTCCAGCAGAGGTTTCAACGTGTGGTGCAAACACTACGCCCGGTTTTTCCAAATGTATGGTTTCTACCACCTGCGACAGGTCGGCAGGCGATAACTGGGCATCTGCCTGCTGAGAATCAAAACGTGCCTTAAATACCAGCTCCTCTGAAGGAATCTGCCCCATCTCGAAGATCTGAGTCCAGCGATAGCTGAACCAGCCATTACGTATAACCATCACTTTTTGATTGGTGGCAAACTGACGTGCTACCGCCTCCATTCCGAAGGTACCACTGCCGGGCACTATGGCAACGGAGTTCGCGTTGTAGACAACTTTCAACTGCCGGGAGAGATCTCTCATCACCTCCTGAAATGCGTCGGACATATGGTTCAGTGAGCGATCGGTGTAAACCACCGAAAACTCCATCAACCCATTCGGATCCACATCGGGTAGCAGCGCAGCCATATTAGCTCCTTATCTGAATAGCTATTTTTCTTCCAATAATGACCAGCCTCTCCAGAACTGGCAAGCGCTAATCATTTTAAAAAAATAAACCTCTAACGAGGCGCAGATTAAGAACCAAAGCGTTCTTAAACCTTGCTGGAATCGACTACACTTATCGTTAACCGTCTTACATTTATTAACCTTTCAAGGAGTACCGATGAAAACTGCAATGGATCTGGTCGGCGAAGCCAAAAAACAGATAACCGAAGTTTCAGTTGATGCTGCAGATGCAGCCGTTTCAGCGGCTGATGTATTGATTGATGTACGCGAACCAGGAGAGTATGCCGCAGGACATCTCGCTGGAGCGATTAATATTCCACGCGGTTTGCTGGAGTTTAAGATCAGTGGCGACCCGGCACTGGAAAATCGTGACCTGAATATCCTTATCTACTGCAAAACCAGTGGGCGTGCTGCGCTTAGCGCGCTAAGCCTTAAAGCTATGGGCTATCTGCACGTAACATCGATCTCAGGAGGATTTGATGCCTGGACAGCTGCAGGAAAACCGGTTGCAATGCCAACGCCTACAGAGTTCGGATAATCGTTTTTTACGAAAAAAAGGGGCTATAAGCCCCTTTTTATTAACCTAACTATTAACCTAAGCCAGATCAGGCATCAGGTGCAGCCTTAGGCATATCCTGCTTCTCATAGATCAGGATAGGATCAGACTGCCCCATAATCACACCCTTATCGATAACCACTTTGCTGACACCGTCCATAGATGGCAGCTCATACATGGTCTCAAGCAGCGTAGATTCGAGAATAGAACGCAGACCTCGCGCACCGGTACGGTGCTCAAGAGCCAGCTCAGCAACGGCAATAAGCGCATCGTCGCGGAACTCTACTTCAGCTCCTTCCATCTCAAACAGCTTCTGATACTGCTTAACAAGACTGTTTTTCGGCTCAGTCAGGATCTGAATCAACGCGTCCTGATCGAGTTCAGACAGTGTTGCAATCATTGGCAAACGCCCGATAAACTCAGGAATCAGACCAAACTTAACCAAATCCTCAGCTTCAACGTTATGGATTACCTCAACACCCTTGCTTTCATCCTTGCTGCGCACGGTTGCACTGAAACCGATTGAACTACGTTCAGTACGATTCTGGATAACCTTCTCCAGACCGGCGAAAGCACCACCACAGATAAACAGGATGTTAGAGGTATCAACCTGTAAAAACTCCTGCTGTGGATGCTTACGCCCACCCTGAGGAGGCACAGATGCAACCGTACCTTCGATCAGCTTAAGCAGTGCCTGCTGTACACCCTCACCTGAAACATCACGCGTGATTGATGGGTTATCCGATTTACGGGAGATCTTGTCGATCTCATCGATATAAACGATACCCAACTGCGCTTTCTCAACATCATAGTCACACTTCTGAAGCAGTTTCTGGATGATATTTTCAACATCTTCACCCACATAACCCGCTTCAGTAAGCGTTGTAGCATCAGCCATAGTGAACGGCACATTCAGCATACGCGCCAACGTCTGCGCCAGCAGCGTTTTACCACTGCCGGTAGGCCCGATTAGCAGTATATTGGACTTACCAAGCTCAACATCACCCTTGTCACGCCCCTTATATCTGAGACGCTTGTAATGGTTATAGACAGCAACTGCGAGAACTTTTTTCGCGTGTTCCTGACCTATTACATACTCATCAAGCGTTGTCTTGATTTCAGTCGGTACTGGCAGGCGGTCCTCTGAAGAGGACTCCTCTGCTTCTTGGATCTCTTCTGTAATGATGTCATTGCAAAGATCAACACACTCATCACATATAAATACCGAGGGTCCAGCAATCAGCTTACGTACTTCATCCTGACTTTTGCCACAGAATGAGCAGTAAAGCTTGCTGTCGCCCTGACCTTTAGTATCGTCAGACATTCCGTCTCCTAATTTACCCGATAAACGAGACTTTACTCGCCCATCTCACGACGGTCTAGCACTGC
>JBFEXW010000245.1:0-3553 GCA_041562495.1 Marinobacterium sp.
GCGTACGCCGCGCTCAAACCCGGCAACCTACACCGGAATCTTTACACAGATTCGTGAACTCTTTTCCGGCACACAGGAGGCTCGTAGCCGCGGCTACAAGCCCGGACGCTTCAGCTTTAACGTTAAAGGCGGGCGGTGCGAGGCCTGTCAGGGCGACGGCGTAATAAAAGTAGAGATGCACTTTCTGCCGGACATCTACGTGCCTTGCGATGTGTGCAAGGGTAAACGCTACAACCGTGAAACACTGGAAGTACAGTACAAGGGCAAAAACATCCACGAAGTCCTTGAGCAAACGGTTGAGGATGCACGAGAGTTCTTTGATGCTATCCCGGCGCTTGCGAGACGCCTGCAGACACTAATCGATGTAGGACTGAGTTATATACGATTGGGCCAGGCTGCGACAACGCTATCTGGAGGCGAGGCACAACGCGTGAAGCTGGCGAAAGAGCTCTCCAAACGTGATACTGGGCAAACACTGTATATACTCGACGAACCGACAACGGGGCTGCATTTCTACGATATCGAACAGTTGCTACACGTACTCAACCGATTACGTGAGCACGGTAATACCATCGTGGTGATAGAACACAATCTTGATGTGATCAAGACGGCAGACTGGATTGTTGATCTTGGTCCAGAGGGTGGTTCTGGTGGCGGTGAGATCATCGCAACTGGTACGCCTGAGCAGGTGGCGGAAACGCAGGGTTCGGAAACCGGTCGATTCCTGAAGCCAATGCTCTTTAATACAGAGGTCAGACCCTGATTTAGCTTTAATTAAGTTAGCAAATCGGTTACGACCTCTCCGAGATTATTCCTTGTATCTCTCCTAGAACATCTGATTAGCCATCAGATGTTAATTTAATTAGGGTCTGACCCCAGAAAAAGAAAACAAAAAACCCAGCCGGAGCTGGGTTTTTTTATGTACTTCATTGCTTACCAATTAGTCTTCAGCAGACTCATCAGCAGCAGTACCTGCTGGGCGATCAACCAGCTCAACGTAAGCCATAGGTGCAGAATCACCTGCACGGTAGCCGCATTTCAGAATACGGATATAGCCACCTGGACGGTTCGCATAGCGAGGGCCCAGTTCGTTGAACAGTTTACCAACAGCTTCGTCGCTACGTGTGCGGCTAAAAGCCAGACGACGGTTAGCAACTGAATCAGTTTTCGCCAATGTAATCAGTGGCTCTGCAAAACGGCGCAGTTCTTTTGCTTTAGGCAGAGTTGTTTTGATCAACTCGTGCTCGAACAAAGAAACCGCCATGTTTTTGAACATCGCTTTGCGGTGCGCACTGGTACGATTTAGGTGGCGACCAGATTTACGATGACGCATCTTATCTATCCTTTAAAACTTAGCTTGAGCCGACTCAAGAAGCCACTTTGTCATCGCCCTTCAAACTAGCTGGTGGCCAGTTTTCGAGACGCATCCCCAGTGACAGACCTTTAGACGCAAGAACGTCTTTGATCTCAGTGAGTGACTTTTTACCCAAGTTCGGAGTTTTTAGCAGTTCTACTTCGGTACGCTGGATAAGGTCACCGATATAGTAGATCTGCTCAGCCTTCAAACAGTTTGCGGAACGTACAGTCAGCTCAAGATCATCAACCGGGCGCAGAAGCACCGGATCAATCTCAGGCTCGTTCGGCTCAGCCTTAGCCTGTTCGCCAGCATCTTCAAGGTCAACAAAAACTGCAAGCTGCTGCTGCAGAATTGTTGCCGCCCGGCGAATACACTCTTCCGGATCGATTGTGCCGTTAGACTCAATATCGATCACGAGCTTATCCAGGTCAGTGCGCTGTTCTACACGTGCGCTTTCAACAGCGTAAGAAACGCGCAGAACAGGGCTGTAGCTCGCATCCAACTGCAGACGGCCAATTGCACGAGTTTCATCCTCTTCACTGTTACGTGAATCAGCAGGCACATATCCACGACCGCGAGTCACGGTAAGACGCATATTCAACGTCGCACCAGAAGTCAGATTCGCGATAACGTGTTCTGGGTTAGCAATCTCAACATCCTGATTAACCTGAATGTCACCTGCGGTAACGGCTCCAGGGCCAGTTTTGTTGATAGTCAGCACCGCTTCATCGTTGTTATGCAGAGTAACTGCAACACCTTTCAGGTTAAGGAGGATCTCAATGACATCCTCCTGAACACCTTCAATAGTGCTGTACTCATGCAGAACACCGTCAATCTCAACTTCAGTGATGGCACAGCCAGGCATAGAAGAGAGGAGTATACGGCGCAGCGCGTTACCCAATGTGTGACCAAAACCACGCTCCAGAGGCTCAAGAGTAACCTTGGCACGTGTGTTACTGATCTCTTGCACGTCAATGTGACGCGGGCTTAGAAACTCATTTACTGAACGCTGCATTTAGTTCCACCAGTCAAGTTAAATTACTTAGAGTAGAGCTCAACGATGAGGTGTTCGTTGATTTCTGAAGAGAGATCCGCACGCTCTGGAAGAGCCTTGAAGGTACCTTCCATTTTTGCAGAATCAACTTCGATCCACTCAACTGGTGCACGCTGTGCGGCCAGTTCCAGAGCCGCTTTAATGCGGAGCTGGTTTTTAGCTTTTTCACGCACGGCAACCACATCGCCAGCCTGTACCTGGTAAGAAGCGACATTCACTACCTGACCATTAACAGTAATCTGACGGTGAGAAACGATCTGACGCGCTTCAGCACGTGTAGAACCGTAACCCATGCGGTATACGACGTTATCAAGACGGCTTTCGAGAAGCTGCAGCAGGTTTTCACCAGTTGCACCCTTACGACGAGCCGCTTCTTTGTAGTAACCACGGAACTGGCGTTCCAGAACTCCGTAGATACGACGTACTTTCTGTTTTTCACGAAGCTGTAAACCGTAGTCTGACAGACGGCCACGACGAGCGCCGTGTACACCTGGTACGGTTTCAGCCTTGCACTTGCTGTCCAGCGCACGAACACCACTCTTCAGAAAGAGATCGGTGCCTTCGCGACGCGACAGCTTGCACTTAGGTCCAATATAACGAGCCATAATTACTTACCGTCTCCAGATTAAACGCGACGTTTCTTCGGCGGACGACATCCGTTATGAGGAATAGGCGTCACGTCGGTGATGTTTGCGATCTTGTAGCCGCAAGCGTTCAGTGCACGCACTGCTGACTCACGACCTGGCCCTGGGCCTTTCACAAACACGTCCAGGTTCTTCAGGCCATACTCAAGAGCAGCCTGACCAGCGCGTTCCGCTGCAACCTGAGCTGCAAACGGAGTGCTCTTACGTGAACCACGGAAGCCTGAGCCACCGCTAGTTGCCCACGAGAGTGCGTTACCCTGGCGATCGGTAATAGTAATGATGGTGTTGTTAAAAGAGGCGTGGATGTGCGCGAGGCCATCCGCTACCTGCTTTTTAACCTTTTTACGAGTGCGATTACCTGGCTTAGCCATATTCGGAAATTCCTATCGCTTACTTACGGATCGGCTTACGCGGCCCTTTACGGGTACGCGCATTGGTCTTGCTGCGCTGACCACGCACCGGCAGATTACGACGGTGACGCAGGCCACGGTAGCAACC
>JBFEXW010000246.1:0-3542 GCA_041562495.1 Marinobacterium sp.
AGTTTGATTACATGTTTTTCTGCAGTGAAATTTTTAGCCTGTTCAATGGCTTTTAACTTCATTAAAGAATAATATTTATCATTTTGATATATATAGAAATATACAAATCATTAATCATAATAAGACACTGGGTGAACTCGACTTTCTACTAAGATCCAAACAGGGATGGCACCATCTGGAAGTTGCTGTAAAGTTCTATCTGCGACTCGGCTTGGGTGACCAACTCGATGACTGGGTTGGGCCAAATCTGCAGGACAATCTCGGTAAAAAATGGCGTCGAATGGAACAGCACCAAGTCAAACTCAGTCAACAATCTGCCACTAAAACTCAGTTGGCGACACTTGGTGCAGATAACCCCACCCCTGGACTTTGGGTAAAAGGCTGGCTGTTTAACCACCCGGATAACGCATCAACGCTCGTCGAGCCCTATCCAATCAATCCCAGTCATGCACGCGGCTGGTGGGTCCGCAAATCAGAACTGTCCGGATTCCTAAAACAACACACAATAAACTGCAGCTATATCCTGCCCGGCAAACCTAACTGGCTTATACCTGTCAGTGCGTATTGCGGTCTCAGTCTAAGCCTCAGACAACTGATGATGCGTGTTGCTGGAACCAGACAGCCTGAGCAGATCTGGTGTGTGCTTGGCGAAGGCGTGTCACGCCAGATAATTAGTCGCGGATTTGTTGTACCTGATGACTGGGCCGAAGGCTATGCCGGTTAACCTCAGCGCTCATCTATGGATGCTGCTCTGGGCAGGGCTGGTCGCCTCCTCTTTTCCGGTCGCTGCACAGTTTAATCCCGAGCTGTCAGCAAGCCTGCTCGTCGGTATCCGATTTATGCTGGCGGGCACTATCATGTGGATGTTTCGTCCAGTCAGATTTGAAGTGCGGCCTGCTGCCTTCGTAATCTATTCAGTTCTGGGGGTTATGCTTGCCGGTAACTTCGTGATTATGTTCATTGCATTAAGAACCGCAGAACCGCTGAACCTTGCAGCGCTGTTTATCAGCCAACCGTTGTTTGCCTACCTGATCGCCTGGGCGTTAAAAATAGAAAAACTAAGTCTTACACGAACACTGGTGTTGCTTTGTGCCGCAAGCGCAGCGCTGATTCTTCTTACACGGGCAGATCTGGCCCAACTTTCTGAATTACAGTTAGGATTCGGGGAACGGATCTATATCTTTGCGTGCCTGTTATCAGCCGGATATAACGTACTATCGCGCCATGCGACCGATAAAGCCTGGATCCCGGCAGCGCCCTACACAACCACCTGTATAAGCTTGGTGATGGGCGGGTTGCTGATCAGCATTCCGGACCTGATCTATACCGATATTCCGAATTTTATTGCGCTGACCGGTACAACAGACCTGATCGCCCTCGGTTATCTCACGCTTTTTACATCACTTGGCACCTTCTGGATTTTACAAAGCTGTGCACTGAAACTTGATCCCAGCATGCTGGCCGCTTATGGCTATCAGGCGCCACTGCTCTACCTGATCGCAGAACTCGCACTGGGCTTTACCTCTTGGCATCCGATCTATCTGGTTGCCGCTGCCATGCTGCTGACCAGCTTTTATCTTCTTTCTAGAGACGGACAACATAAAAAAAGCCGCGGCACCTGAGCGCAGCGGCTTTTATATATTCAGCTATTCCACGGAGTTACTTTTCCGCTTTTTTTGCATCCTCAGCGATCGCTTTTCTAAGGAAGCGAATACCAAAGAATGTCATGACCAGCATTGCAGCAACAACAGCAACACTTGGACCAAAAGAGATAAGGCTATACTTGTCGATACCGCCCACGGGCAACTCCTTTAATTTGAAATAATAAAACTGGGCGAATTGTATTGACCTGAATCAAGCAACACAACCGCCAATCCTATTATTTATCAATCAAATTGCTGCAAACGCTTCAACAGACTGGAGGTATCCCAGCGACCGCCACCCATCGCCTGAACTTCAGCGTAAAGCTGATCAACCAGTGCTGTTGCCGGCAGTGACGCTCCGTTACGGCGCGCTTCAGTCAACACGATATCGAGGTCTTTGCGCATCCAGTCAACGGCGAAGCCATGATTATATTCGCCATCAATCATCGTCTTGTGGCGGTTAGCCATCTGCCAGGAGCCTGCAGCACCATGCTGAATAACATCAATCACTTCAGTCACATCCAGACCTGACTTCTGACCAAAGAAGATTGCTTCAGACAACCCCTGAACCAGACCGGCTATACAGATCTGGTTCATCATTTTTGCGAGCTGACCATTACCTGCAGCACCAAGAAGACGCTGTGATTTAGCATAAGCCTCGATTACAGGCGCAACCTTAGCATAGGTGTCAGCTTCGCCACCGATCATGATGCTCAGCACGCCGTTTTCAGCACCCGCCTGACCGCCGGATACAGGCGCATCCATAAAGCCAAGACCTTTAGCAGCACATACTTCAGCCAGATGACGAGCAGCTTCTGCAGATGCAGTCGTATGGTCAACCAGAATTGTGCCAGCTGCCATACCCTGAATAGCCCCTTCGGATCCTTCAGTGACATTTAACAGGTCGTTGTCATTACCGACACAGACAAATACGATCTCGGCGTTTGCAGCGGCTTCCATTGGCGTTTTTGCGCTGGTGCCACCATAAGTGTTCACCCAGCTTTCCGCTTTCGCCTGAGTACGGTTATAGACACAAACCTGATGACCAGCCTTCTGCAGATGGCCCGCCATGGGATAACCCATAGTACCCAAACCGATAAACGCTAAATTCGCCATATCTTTATCCTTCTTTTCATTAGATTACGCTAAACTAGTGACTGAATTTTCGATGAGGTATCAAATGATCAGCCGTTTACTCTGTATTTTTTTCTGTGTTTTCACGCTTGGCGCAAATGCACAATCTGATCTCTCTAAGCTTGAGTTCGTAACCCTGAATGGCGACACGCTGAGTCTGGAAGAGACTCAAGGGACATTCCGGGTCATCAATTTCTGGGCAACCTGGTGCCCACCCTGCGTCAAAGAGATGCCCTCCCTAGCGAATCTCGATGCACAGCTCAGACCTCATAACGCTCAGGTCATCGCAATAAATGTAGGGGAAGATCCGGTGAATGTCGAAGCTTTCCTTCTAGAAAACTTGCACGATACAGAAATGAAGATCCTGCTTGATGAGAGCGGGATGGTATTCAACGAACTGGGATTAGCCGGACTGCCAATGACCTATATCGTGGCGCCGGATGGAACAATCATTGATAGCGTACTGGGCGGCCGCGAATGGGACGCACCAGTAATAGTAGAAAAACTACAGACGCTCGCTGACGAAAACTGAGCGGTTGTCAGAACGCCCAGCGTTTCAGTTCTGCTACGATATTCAGCACCAGTTTGGCTGAATTTTCTGAAGCAGTTTCGAGGAAGGCTTCAAAGGAGATGTTTGAGTTCTGCCCCGCTATATCCGACAGAGAGCGGATGACGATAAACGGCACTGAAAAGCGGTAACAGGTTTGTGCAATTGCAGCTGCTTCCATCTCAACCGCTTTCATTGCTGGAAACAGCTTACGGGCA
>JBFEXW010000247.1:0-3541 GCA_041562495.1 Marinobacterium sp.
CGCGGCCACATGGCTGACATGAAGAAAATTATCTAATTTCGATTAGGTAGTAGTCCCGAAAAAAGCCGAGTGTCTCCTATTGAGCCCTCGGCTTTTTTGTCCTCTGAGTAATCTTATTAGTTAGGTAACCTGTAATGGCCTCCGCTATTCGCCTTGATAACTTGAACGTCAACTTTGATGAGCGCTTTGATCTCAATGAGATTAATTGGACGATTGAACCTGATCAGCATTGGATGATCACCGGTACAAACGGTTCCGGAAAATCAGCATTGGCGGCGGTTCTGGGTCGTATGGGCGATATTAAATCAGGTGCTCTTGATGGGCTGCCTGCGCGTGTCGGCCTCGTCTCCTTTGAGGTGCAGGCACAGTTGATTGCTCAGGAACTGAAGAAAGATGATGCCGATATTATGGATGTTATCTCCGAGGGAACACCTGTTCGGGAGATGATCTTTGATTACTGCAGTGATACTGCGCTGGCATCTTCACTGGTCGAGAAATTTGGCCTCTCGCACGTACTCGATCGCTCATTCCGCAAGCTCTCTACGGGCGAAACGCGCAAGCTGATGCTGATTCGCGAGCTGTCCAATGATCCCGATCTGCTGATTCTTGATGAACCCTTTGATGGACTGGATGCCGATACACTGGCAATGCTACAGCAGCATCTGGAGTCGATCATTTCGACCACGCCTATCGTGATGGTCCTCAACCGCTTCGACGAGATGCCCGAGTTTATTACGCACGTCGCCTATATGGAGAAGCGGGGTATGGATGCCGGGAGTCTGGCATTCCAGGTGGACCGTCAGGATGAGACCGCCTATGCGGAGCTATATCAGCTATTGCACCTCAAAACGACCGAGCTGAGTGTGCCCGAAACAGATCCTGCGCACTCTCTGCCGGTACTTGATCCCACTCAGCCGCTGGTTAAGCTCACCGATGTGACCATCAAGTATGGTGACACGGTGATCGTCGATAAGCTGAACTGGACTATTGAAAAAGGGAGGCACTGGCAGTTAAGCGGCCCCAACGGCAGTGGTAAAACCGGCGTACTCTCACTAATCACCGGCGATCATCCACAATGCTATGTGAATGATATCTTCGTGTTTGGCTTTCAGCGCGGTAATGGCGAAAGCATCTGGCAGATCAAACAGTTTATAGGCTTTGTATCCACGGCATTACAGTGGGAGTACCGGGTCAGTGTCAGCTGTAAGAATGTCATTATCTCAGGCTTCTACGACAGCATCGGTATGTACACCAAGTCTACTGACACTCAGAAAGCGATCGCCGATCAATGGCTCGCGCTGTTGGGCATGTCTGATCGTGCTGATACGCCGTTTAACAAACTGTCCTATGGTGATCAGCGTCTGCTGCTGATTGCTCGCGCAATGGTGAAACATCCGCCGTTGCTGATTCTGGATGAGCCCTGTCTGGGGCTGGATGATATGAATCGCCAATTGGTGCTTGCGTTGATAGAGAAGATCTGTGCGGGTAAGGAGACGACGGTACTGTACGTCAATCACCATGCAGAAGATCAGATCAAAGGGATAGAAAACTATAAAGCGCTGACCAAAAACACGGACAGGGGAGTGGTCAGTTAACTATTGTAGTCTCTCCAAGGTAGCTGGAAAGGTTTCCGATAGTCGAGGATTCGACATGCAGATCTTGATTTGACGCTGTTGATCGTCAAATCAAGATCCTCTACCGCGGAGTTATAACTCGGTCGTGACCGCCGTCATTACTGACCCTAACTCTGGGACTGATACCTATGACTGGAGTGTGGGTGTGTCAATAGAGTTGAGCGGAGTGGGCTTTGATCTGACCTGTGACGATACTGACGTTAATGGCGCAATTACCGATCAGCGAGTTGTGTTCAGATTATCAAAATCTCTTTAATGGGATCGCTTGTACTGATAATGATTGAAATAAAACAGGAAGTCGCGAGACCTCCTGTTTCTTACTTTTTAATCAGGTGATTACTGACTACAAGTCGCAGCAGCGATATCTGCTCCCTCACGCAACGCGCTAAGCTTCTTCCAGGTTACATCCGGATCAATCTTGCCATAGCCGGCAAAGGTTCCGAAGCCACAGTCAGTACTCGCTACAACCCGGTCCATGCCAACAATATCGATAAAGCGCTGCAGGCGCTGAGCAACCAGCTCAGGGTGCTCGATATAGTTAGAGCAGGTATCGATCAGGCCTGGTGCCAGAATCTTATCTTCAGGAATATCAGCATCCCGCCATACGGTCCACTCATGCTCGTGGCGTGGGTTGGCTGCTTCAAACAGCAGGACTGATGGCCGTGCTTTAAGGATCGTACCGATCATCTTATTCAGCGCGATATCGTAATCGTGAGGCCCCTCATAGTTACCCCAGCAGATATGCATACGCATCTTTTCTGGTGGGATATTTGCTGTTGCAGCGTTCAGCGCTTCGACGTTCGCCGCTGCAATTTTGCTGAACTCCTCATCGCTAAGATCCTGATAGCCGGTGTGGCGGGACATCGCCAGATCAGGGCAGTCCAGTTGCAGATAGAAACCGGCAGCGACTATCGCTTCATACTCTTCACGCATCGCATCAACAAGATCAGCCAGGTAGGCTTCATGTGTAGGGTAGTACTGGTTCGGCTGAAACGCTGTAATCAGACCCGGTGACGCTGAGTTCATAAACGCCTTAACCGGCTTGTCTAGGCTGGCAAGTGCTGATTTAAAGCGGCGAATATCATCATGCAGCGGGCTGAGATCAACAAGTTTGACCTTATCGATACAGGCTGCCCGGACAAACTCCTGACTACCCATAATTTTTGCCAGCTTTTTAGCAAGCTCTGGACGTTCCGCCAGATCGCGCGCTGGCTTACGTGTAATGTGAGCATCTCCAAAACCGCTCAGACGCTCGGTCATATAGGTTGAGTAACCCACTTTGCCCAGCTCGCCATCACTCACAATAGAAACACCCGAATCTATCTGATGCTTAAGCGCATCTCTGATTTCGCTTTCTACCAGTGCGTCAAACTCTGCTGGGTCAACCGATTCGTGGTGGTCCTTCGCAATAAGCATCTCCGCGAGCTTCATACTGCGCGGTAGACTGCCGACGTGAGTAGTATCTATAAATGGCCGCGAACTCATGCGATATCCCTCTGCTTGTATCTTAAGTTGATTCTGGTTGAGCAATGTAAAAGAGTGGGCAGGTATCAGCAAGTTTTTGCCTTAAGAGCGGCAGCTTTCTGTTTTCGTGTGGTGAGCGCCGTTGGTTGATTAACCTGTGGCCAGCCATACCGATACTCCCAGCATCAGGGTACCCGCGATGCGATTGATCAGTCGGACGTTCCCTCGGTTCCGAAGATAGCTGCTTAGAGCTTTTCCACCAGTTGCATAGGCGATCAGACAGAGAAATTCCAGCCCCAGAATCAGTGCAACCATTAAACCAAGCTGCGAAGTCATGGGTTGTCCCGGAACGATAAAGGGTGGCAGCAGAGCGATAAAAAATGCCCAGCCTTTGGGGTTGCTAACCGCAGTAATAAAACCCTGAGTAATCAGTTGTGTGCGAC
>JBFEXW010000248.1:0-3541 GCA_041562495.1 Marinobacterium sp.
AAACTACGCTAAATGAATTCACATATAGGTTGCTTGTTCTTGAATAAGCTTTTGTGCCTATCCCTCAACAAGCGCCCACACGCATTACTTGATCTATTTGTTAAAGAGCGTTGCCTGAGTGACTCTGCGTTACCGCTAATCCGTCGTCTCAAGCGAGGTGCGTATCTTACCGACCTCAGTTTCAGAGTCAAGCTTTTTGTTTTATTTTTTGAGGATTTTTTCGAACTCAAAAAACCAAACTGCTTAGCTCCGATGAAAAATAACTGTATAAAAAACAACCGGTTACTTTCCACCCTCTGATCTTAACTCTCGCCGTTGCCGGCGTCTTGTCTCAATCGAGAGCGCGAATTATACAGACCCTAAACCGACTGGCAACCCCTTTCTAAAACTTTTTATTTAAAAGGCGTTTAAAGGACGCAAATCTGGCCACAAACAGGATTATCAACAGGGAACCATACAAAAAGGCATCAAAATAACTCGCCCTAATCAACCAAATGAGATGCACCAGCACCAGAACTCCGATCAGATATACCAACCGGTGCAATCTTTGCCAGCTTCTCCCCAAACGTTTCTGCCAGCCTTTTGTTGATGTAACTGCGAGCGGGATCAACATTAGCAACGCGATAGCACCCACAATGACGTAGGGCCTTTCAGACACCTCCCTTAACAGGAGATCAGCTCTCCAGCCAAAGATGAATGTTGCTACTGCCAACAGATGCAACACTGCGTAAAAGAACGCATAAAGCCCCAGCATTCGACGAAAGCGTATCGGGCGTTTCCAACCCAGCACTATCCTCGAAGGTGTTACAGCGAGTGTTAGCCATAACAGGCGTAGCGCCCAAAGCCCCAAAAAATCTACGATCTCTTTAGCAGGATCAACTCCTAATCTTTGCGTTAATGCTGAGCCAACCAACCAAAACAGCGGCAGCAAACAGGACAGAAACACAGTCCACCACAATGCTCGTGCCCCACTCATCGACTCAATACCATTTACTGAGATCCATACCGCTGTACAGCCCCGCAACCTCATCGGCATAACCATTAAACATCCGTGTATCGATGATGTTGGGACTAAATAAGCCCGAAGGCAGACGCCGTTCGGTTGCCTGACTCCAGCGCGGATGATCCACTTTCGGATTCACATTGCCATAAAAGCCATATTCATTGGGGGCTATCTTGCGCCAGGTATTCATTGGCATCTGTTCACGGAAGTTGATCTCTACGATCGACTTAATACCTTTAAATCCATATTTCCAGGGTACCACCAGACGGAAGGGTGCACCGTTCTGAGGCGGTAATGCATTCCCATAAAGGCCTACGGCCATTAACGTAAGTGGATGCATGGCTTCGTCTATTCTTAACGCTTCAACATAGGGCCAGTCGATGGTACTGAACAGGCCTCTTTGGCCGGGCATCTGTTGCGGATCTTCCAGCGTCACAAACTCAACATACTTCGCTTTTGAGTTTGGCTCGAAACCTTTGATCAACTTATTGAGCGGTACTCCGATCCAGGGAATCACCATCGACCATGCCTCGACACAACGCAACCGGTATATCCTCTCTTCAAGATACTGATCTGCAATCAGATCTTCCAGGTTATAAACTCCCGGCTTATCGACCTCGCCGCCAACAGTCACTGTCCACGGATCGGTTTTAAATTTCTGAGCCTGCTCCGACGGGTCTTCCTTGCCAAGGCCAAATTCATAGAAGTTGTTATAGGACGTGACCGCTTCATAAGGAGTTATCTTCTCATCGACTGTTCGAGTCGTTGCGGCAGTACTGATCTTAGATTTTAACCAGCCTGGGCCAAGATACACTTTAGCTCCGTCTTCCTCAGGCATCTGTACTGGGAACGCATTACCGACAGCCAAACCACCGAGTGCGGCAACCCCTTTCATAAAATGTCTTCGATTCAGATAGACTGATTCAGGTGTTATTTCGTACGACCTGATCTTTTCCGGTTTTTTAATAAGCATACTGACCTCCTGATCTTTCTAGTTATAGGTCGTATAACTTTCCATTTCTTTACACCAAAAATAACTAAGCCACCCAAAGGTGGCTTAAGTCGTCATTTTTTTCTAATCTGCTTTCTCAACCAGAGCACCAACCCCGAAATCGTATAGATCAGGAAAAACAGCCAGATCCACAAAGGTGGCTCAGTTGAGACAAACCCAGCTATCAATACAATCGCGATCATTTTTACAAATGAGATCTTGCCGCGAAAGTCGACATCCTTGAAACTGTAAAACAGCACATTACTGACCATGAGCAGGCCCGCTATGGCCACATAGATCGCTACCGCTATCTGATAACCAGCGGGATCCAAGTCAGCCGCACTACAGTACCAGATCAATCCCGCTACGGTCGCGGCCGCAGCCGGACTGGGCAACCCAAGGAAGTAGCGCTTATCCGCACTACCCAACTGCGTATTAAATCTTGCAAGTCGCAATGCAGCACAGGCGCAGTAGATAAATGCAGCAACCCAGCCTATTTTCCCAGCGCTATTTAACACCCAGGTAAAAGAGACCAGTGCGGGCGCCACACCAAAGGAAACCATATCCGACAACGAATCATACTCTGCACCGAACTGGCTTTGTGTGTTGGTCATTCTGGCTACACGACCATCAAGACCATCAAACACCATCGCGATAAATATCGCGATTGCAGCCGCCTCAAAGCGCCCGTTCATACCAGCAATAACCGCGTAAAAACCAGAGAACAGCGCACCGGTAGTAAACAGGTTAGGCAACAGATAGACACCCCTTGGACGCTTAACCACATCCTCAGCCGTATCTACAGGTTCTTCCGGTTCAATCTGAGATGACATCAGTAACTCCAATGATGATAAGTCTGGCTATTCTAACGAAAAAAATAGCGAATCTATATGGATCAATATTCGCAACGGTCGTCAGTCGTAATACCCGGCCTCAGATAACGCCCAGCTCGCGAAGCCGCTCATTAAGATATGATTCTGCTGTATATCTGTCAGAGAGCACTACCTCCGGCCGGGGATGTAAAAACAGTGGCAGAGAGATTCGCGATTTGAGGCTTTTCTCACCTGTCGGATTTATCACCCGATGTGTCGTCGATGGATAGTATCCACCCGAGACCTCCTGAAGCATATCCCCCACATTCACAATCAACGTACCAAACTCGCAGGGAACATCGAGCCAGTCGCCTATTTTGCTCAAAACCTGCAACCCAGGCTCTGTCGCTGCCGGTAAAATAGTCAGCAGGTTAATATCTTCATGGGCCGCAGCCCTGATCGCTCCAGACTCTTCCACTCCGTTGAATGGCGGGTAATGCAACACTCGCAACAATGTCTGCTCACTACCTCTGATCATATCGGTGAGGGGCTCTTTAAACAGGATTTTCACCTCATCCGGGCTTTCTGCTTCAACCCAGGAGAGGAGTTCTGACGCCAATGAAGTTACCTGATCATAGTACTCCTGTAGCGGAGCTCTTAACTCAGCAGGACACTGCCCCCAGGGATAGTAGTGAAAGTACTCTTTGATATCTTTGTAGCTATTCCCTTTAGCCG
>JBFEXW010000249.1:0-3540 GCA_041562495.1 Marinobacterium sp.
AAGAGATCTA
This sequence comes from Marinobacterium sp., assembly GCA_041562495.1. Taxonomy (GTDB): domain Bacteria; phylum Pseudomonadota; class Gammaproteobacteria; order Pseudomonadales; family Balneatricaceae; genus Marinobacterium_E. The sequence goes on from JBFEXW010000249.1 coordinate 11, forward strand.
ACTGAACCACTTGCTGTACTCGTTAACTATCATGGCCTGTCATTTTAAAGTTACTGTCCAGACAAAGAAATCCTTTGATACTCATCACTTAGGGAATCTGCGAATAAGTCTCGAAACTATAGACAATTTAGCCCGGAAGGCCGGGAGGGAATCCAAGATTGACCAACCTTCATCCAGAGACTCATCTTGACCTAAGTGCTACTCACAGGTGTATGTTTACACTCTGTTAAACGTTATCGGCACGCAGGCATGAAAAACCGCTCAACAAAGATCAAATCGGTTATAGGGTTAGTTGGATTATTGGCGATAATTTTTTATCTCCTCCCAACATTTTCCAGTTCAACAACCCGGATCCCATACACGGATACCAAATCTGTTTCGCAAGGCAGGGAGATCTACTTTAACGAGTGCGCTTCCTGTCATGGTAAGACACTTCAGGGGGATGCTAACTGGAAGCAACGGGATGTGGATGGCTACTTACCCGCCCCACCCCATAATGAAACCGGACATACCTGGCATCATGATGATCAATTACTGTTCCGCCTGACCAAAGAGGGGATTCAGTCGATCACGGGCCCGGATTACAAATCTCATATGCCCGCTTTTGCGACCAAGCTTTCTGATGAGCAGATATGGTCGGTACTGGCTTATATAAAGTCACAGTGGCCGGCCGATTTAGCCCGGAGACATACGGAATCGTTTAAAGACAAATGAGCTTTATACTAGATATGGATCATACCCCAATATGTTTCAAGGCGGATGTTTGACCTGTGCGTCACTCACTGGTCTATAGTTATCTCAAGCACTTTATTGCAGTGCTTTGCAGAACACTGGGAGATCGTCTATGAACATCAAAAACAGTTGGATATTTTTATCATTTGTCCTCGTAACCAGCAGCTCAGCCTATGCCGACGTTGGTAACGGATTTGGTAACTACGATCATGAGATGATGTGGGGGTTCGGAATGTTTGGCGGGATCGGAATGTTGCTAATTTGGGGGTTGCTAATCGCATCCATAGTAATAGCCTTAAAAATTGCGCTACCAGAATCAAAAAGCTCTCGCCGCTCTGATGCGTTAAACATATTAAATGAGCGATTTGCGAATGGTGATATCGATGAAGATGAGTATCGTCGACGCAAGCGAGTCCTTGACGAGCGATAACCTAGGAAGGCTGTAATACAGGAGTATGCTATGAACACTCACAAATCCGGTATTCATGAAGCCTTTCTAGTTAAGCGGTGCATCAGGCTAACAGAATTCAGCAGCAAACAAGCAACGATTCTGGAATCGCAGATCGGCGATATCACCGGAATCGATCACATAAAGCTGGATTCATCGCAATACACGATGCAAATCGCCTACGATGCATCAGTGACCAGTATCGATGCTGCTATAGAGCAGCTAGAGCCTCAGGGGATAAAGCCCGATACAGGTTGGTGGACAGGTTTTAAATTAGGCTGGATTCGCCAGATCGACAGGAATGTGCGTGACAATGCAAAACATCAGCCACACTGCTGTAATAAAATCCCATCCCGACACTGAATCTTAATCATGACTGAGGCTAAAGATGAGAGTTAGTGAGGTTGCCAAATCACTCTCCATTACACCCGACACTGTACGGTTTTACACGCGAATCAAATTACTGAGCCCACGCATTGATCCTAAGAATGGTTACAAAAACTACGGTCTGGACGAGATTCATCGACTGAAGTTTATTCTGGCTGCTCGCAGTCTTGGGTTCAGCGTTGAGGATATTCGAGAGATCTTATCCCGAACCGATCAACATCATTCAGCCTGTGGATTGGTACGCGATCTTATCAATAAACGCCTACAAGAAACCGAAGAGCGATTTCGTGACATGGTCGCTTTACGTAACCGAATGATCGCGGCGGCTAATGCATGGAACCAGATGGAAGATCAGCCGCCAACCAATGAATCGATCTGTCATTTGATCGAGAGCTTTGCAGAGGTTGACGACGGGAAGCAGTAGTCACAGTTGAGACAGCGACCAGGAAAATCTCCGCCGTCCCTTTACAGACTACATTCTATGAGCCTGATAAACGATTCCGTTTTGCTCCTGCACCTCTCTCAGAAACTCCACGACCGCCATTGCCTGAGCAAAGCCGATCGTTTTCTGTGCTGGCATGTTACCGTAGGGCCAATGATGCTGGCGAACACCTTTGGTAATCGCATTAATAATCGATTGATTTGAATGGTGCCCCGGATTGTAGATCTGATGGATTAGCGGCGGTCCTTCATGCGTGCCCGAACCGTTTTCACCATGACACTTAGCACAAGTATTGTTGAAGATCTGCTGACCAAATATAGCTCTCTCTGAAAGCTCTCCTAGTTTTACATCAACGTGCCCCTGACGATGGTCAGCCCATGCATTTGATCCTGACAGATAAAAACTAATTATTACTAATAATTTCAATATGTTGTGGATTTTCATATCGATCTGATTTTCCAATTTCTAAAACTTCGCCGTTTGAGAACAGCGAGTAAGTGAACAGCAAATAGCCAGTCATCGACTGACGAAAAACAGTTTTATCGTATTTGAAACAGAATCAGACGCGCGGAGGGGGTGTCGACAGAAGGTAGAAACCAACTCTCGTTGCGGGTATCTCAAACAGATCCGCTAACGGAGCACTGGCGGTGGCAACCAGGCTTTTAGGTTGTCCTATACCGATCAGTTGAGCAGCACAGATAATATGAGAACACTGGTTAAACTGATAGCTACAGCATCCGTGCTGGTTCATTGATGAAGCATCAACCAGCATCGAATCAGACATTGAAGTTGATACACTGACTGTTGATACCGATGCTACGATCAATATCGACAGGCTCAGGAGTGCAGCGACTAGTGATTTCATCCGAATATTGTGTATCAAAGCCAGCGGTTTGAATAGTGTAAGTGGCAAATAATTTGATCCGGAAAAATGCCACATCTCGCCGGACGTCCGCCTTCCTAAGCCAGGGTAATTTTAAATGATTCAGATATTTACAGCAGACTGAGATATTATGAGTTTATTCTCAATCATCCAGTCAGAGGAAGTAACAGTATGAATGTCAAAGGTAAACGCGCAATCGTCTTTGGAGGCACTTCGGGTATAGGTCTCGCAACCTCCTTACAACTCGCCGAACAGGGTGCAGAAGTTATTGCTGTCAGTCGCAATCCAGAACGCGCGAGTGACCTACCAGAGACAATCAGTCTGCGTAGTTGCGACGTTCTCGATCGCACGGCACTTCAGCAGCTCTTTCAGGAACTTGCGCCCTTCGACATTCTGGTCAGCACCGCAACGGGTGGCGCCCGCGTGGCTGGGCCGTTTCTGGAGATGGATATGGATGCTTTTCAGGCCTCCTTTGCCAAGCTCTGGGGCTACACCCATGTCGTTCGGTATGGCGCTCAGCACCTGACTGAGCGGGGCACGATTGTGCTGGTGAGCGGCGCTCCTGCGCGTAAGACCCGACCAGGTCAGGTAGCACTGGGAACAGTAGGCGGCGGTGTAGAGGCCTTTGTTCGCGCTAT
>JBFEXW010000250.1:0-3517 GCA_041562495.1 Marinobacterium sp.
CTAGATATCCGCTCGTTGCCTCAAAAGGGTTCTGAGTGTCGTGACTGATGAGGGCAATATCGTGCTTGAAGCTTATCGTAAACATGTTGAAGAGCGCGCCGCTGAAGGTGTGCCGCCAAAACCACTGGATCCAGAACAGACTGCTGCGCTGGTTGATCTTCTGAAAAACCCACCAGCAGGTGAAGAGGAGTTTCTTGTAGATCTCATCAGCAACCGCGTTCCTGCAGGTGTTGACCAGGCTGCTTATGTTAAATCGGGTTTCCTTGCAGCAATCACCAAAGGCGAAGCATCTTCTCCTCTGATCTCTAAAGAGAAAGCGGTTGAGCTGCTGGGTACCATGCTGGGTGGTTACAACATCGCACCTATGGTTGATTGCCTGGATGATGAAGCTCTGGCTCCAATCGCCGTTAAAGGCCTGTCAAACACACTGCTGATGTTTGATGCGTTCCACGATGTTAAAGAAAAGATGGACGCGGGCAACGCCTTTGTTAAACAGGTCGTTGAATCCTGGGCAGTTGGCGAATGGTTCACTAACAAGCCAAAACTGGCAGAGAAGATTACTGTCACTGTCTTCAAAGTGCCTGGCGAAACCAACACTGACGACCTTTCTCCTGCTCCTGATGCTTGGTCACGTCCGGATATTCCGCTGCACGCTAACGCGATGCTGAAGATGGAACGTGAAGGTATAAACCCAGAAGAGCAAGGCGTTAAAGGTCCTCTGGCTCAGATCGAAGAAGTTAAAGCTAAAGGCTTCCCTGTTGCATACGTTGGTGACGTTGTGGGGACAGGTTCTTCACGTAAGTCTGCTACTAACTCTGTTCTCTGGTTCTTCGGCGACGATATCCCTGCTGTGCCTAACAAGCGTGCTGGTGGCTACTGCTTCGGTGGCAAGATCGCCCCCATCTTCTACAACACTATGGAAGATGCCGGCGCACTGCCTATCGAGATGCCGGTTGACGAACTGAATATGGGCGATGTGATCGACGTTTACCCATACGCGGGTAAAGTTTGCAAACACGGTACTGACGAAGTGATCAGTGAGTTTGAACTGAAAACTCAGGTACTGATCGACGAAGTACAGGCGGGTGGTCGTATCCCTCTGATCATCGGTCGTGGTCTGACTGAAAAAGCACGTGAAGCTCTGGGTCTCGGTACTTCAGATCTGTTCCGCAAGCCTCAGCAGCCTGGTGACTCTGGCAAGGGTTACACTCTGGCCCAGAAGATGGTTGGTAAAGCCTGCGGCATGGACGGTGTACGTCCGGGCATGTACTGCGAGCCTAAGATGACTACCGTCGGTTCACAGGACACCACGGGTCCTATGACCCGTGACGAACTGAAAGATCTGGCCTGCCTCGGCTTCTCTGCAGACCTTGTGATGCAGTCATTCTGTCACACTGCGGCGTATCCTAAGCCAGTTGACGTTAACACTCACCACACGCTTCCTGATTTTATCATGAACCGTGGTGGTGTTTCTCTGCGCCCTGGCGATGGTGTAATTCACTCCTGGCTGAACCGCATGCTGCTGCCTGATACCGTTGGTACTGGTGGTGACTCTCATACACGTTTCCCTCTGGGTATCTCTTTCCCAGCAGGTTCAGGTCTGGTTGCTTTCGCTGCAGCGACAGGCGTAATGCCTCTGGATATGCCTGAGTCAGTACTGGTTCGCTTCAAAGGTAAGCGTAACGCTGGTATCACACTGCGTGATCTGGTTCATGCGATCCCTTACTACGCGATCAAAGAGGGTCTTCTGACTGTTGCCAAAGCGGGTAAGAAGAACATCTTCTCCGGCCGCGTACTTGAGATTGAAGGTCTGGAAGGTCTGACTGTTGAACAGGCGTTCGAACTGTCTGACGCATCTGCCGAGCGTTCAGCTGCTGGCTGTACGATCACTCTGGGCGAAGATTCAGTTACTGAATACCTGAAATCCAACATCGTAATGCTGAAGTGGATGCTGGCAGAAGGTTACGGCGATGCACGTACTATCGACCGTCGTATCAAAGGCATGGAAGAGTGGCTGGCTAACCCAAGCCTGATGCGTGCTGATGCAGATGCAGAATACGCAGCGGTTATCGAGATCGATATGGCTGATATCAAAGAACCTATTCTTTGTGCACCTAACGATCCAGATGATGCGCGTCTGCTGTCTGACGTTCAGGGAAGCAAGATCGATGAAGTGTTCATCGGTTCCTGTATGACTAACATCGGCCATTTCCGCGCTGCAGGTAAACTGCTGGAAGCGTCTGGCAAGTCTATCCCTACCCGTATGTGGATTGCGCCACCAACCAAGATGGACCAGGCTCAGTTGAGCGACGAAGGTTACTACAACATCTTCGGTAAAGCGGGTGCACGCATGGAGATGCCAGGATGCTCCCTGTGTATGGGTAACCAGGCACGCGTAGCAGCGAAGTCTACTGTAGTTTCTACATCTACCCGTAACTTCCCGAACCGTCTGGGTGATGGTGCTGATGTTTATCTGGCATCTGCTGAACTGGCTGCTGTAGCAGCGCTGGAAGGTAAACTTCCAACCGTTCAGGAGTACATGGATTATGCATCTAAGCTCGACAGCATGTCTGGCGAAATCTACCGTTACCTGAACTTTGACCAGATGGATAACTACGTAGAGAAAGCCTCTACTGTGATCCCAATGGTCGAAGCCTGATCCTTAAGGATCTGACCAGGCTTATGTAGTTTGGTCAGATCAAAAAAGCCCCGATGATGTTAATTATCATCGGGGCTTTTTATTGTCTGTTATTTAATCAGTATCTAATAACTACTCAGGAGATTTTTCGGATAGCACTGACTGTTCAGACTCATCCCCAGAGAGATAAACACAGACGCGATTGCGTCCGGTCTCTTTAGCGCGATAGAGTGCTTCATCACTCTGTTTAAACAACTCAGCCACTGTCGTTGTCTTATCGGGAACAATAGATGCAACACCGATACTGATCGTCAGCCGGTAATCACTCCGGGTTGCGTCTCTGCCTACTGATGAGTTTTCAACAGTTTCTCTAATCTGTTCTGCAAGCGCTCTGGCGGCTGCCAATGTAGTGTCCGGCAATACCCCAATAAACTCTTCACCACCATATCTGGCCAGCAAGTCAGCCGGGCGCTTGATCAGACTACTCATCAGATAAGCAACCCCTTTAAGACACTCATCTCCCACCAGATGCCCGAATCGATCATTGATCTGTTTAAAATAATCAATATCAGCGATCAACATCGAGATTGGCTGGCCCGAGCGCTTAGCACGCTCAAGTTCACGAAGCATATAGTCATCAAATTCCCGACGATTAGCCAGCCCGGTTAATCCATCCTGATTCGCAAGAAGCTCAAGTTTTCGGTTCAATTCCGAGAGTTCAGCTCGCATACTCGCGATACGCTTCATCGCATGCATTTTGGCGCGCAAAATAACCTCGTCAACGGGCTTGAACAGGTAGTCATCACCTCCCGCTTCTATCCCCTGCTCAAGGTCTTCAGCTTCTGTCTGACCACTGACAAAGATTATCGGAACCCAGGA
>JBFEXW010000251.1:0-3515 GCA_041562495.1 Marinobacterium sp.
ACTATCCGAAGGCTGATCTTACACTTGGGTGGGGTCTGGAGTGGAACTACGGAAACACGCCTGAGCGTTTTACTCGTCGTGAGGCAGGATTATCTATTAGTCAGATGCTTTACGATGGCTACGAGACTAAATCTCGGGTCGAATCGAGTGAGGCGGGTGAGCGGGCTAACCTGGCCCGGATTGATGAGCAGGCTGAGAGTATTTCGTATCAAACAGCGCAGGTCTATCTTGACGTCTTACGGCAGCGTGAGTTGCTGAAAAATACCGAGGAGAATCTGGCAGCACATCAGGATACCTATAATAAAATATCCCGTCGTGCAGAGGTGGGAGTCGGGAGTCAGTCGGATAAAACTCAGGCCAAAGGGCGCCTGGCACTGGCGCAGTACAACCTTACGGTCGTCGAGGGAAATCTCTGGGAGTCGGAGATAAACTTTGAGCGCGTTGTCGGGTATAAGCCGGGCGCACTTTCAATGCCGGATGACTCCTGCTGTGAGCTTTTGCCAAAGACGCCAGAAGATGCGCGCTATCTCTCTCTGTCTGAAACACCCCGGTTTCAGGCTGCGGTAGCGGATCATGAAGCGGCTTTAAGTGCTATAGGTACTGCTAAAGCTGCCATGCATCCTAAAATTCATCTGGAAATTGATGCTACGTCTGATAAGGGGGCTAACGCTGTTGCCCAAAGAGACTCGGCTGTGGCTGCGATGGTCCGTCTGCGTCAGAATATTTATCGTGGTGGGGCGGATGAGGCTGCAATAGCGGTTGCCGAGCGTAACAGTGAGCGGGTTCGTGCACAGGGAGAGAAGGATATCCGTGATCTTCAGGCTGAAGCAGAGCTTGCTTGGTATGCTTTGGATGTGGTCTTCCGTAAATTGCCTCAGTTGGCGCGACATGAGACTGAATCCCGTGGTACCCGTGATGCATACGTTAAGCAATTTACGATTGGGCAGCGCTCGTTACTCGATCTCCTTGATGCGGAGAATGAATATTTTACGGCAGCAAACGATCTGATCTCGGGGCGCATTGATGAGCAGTTGGCGCGTTACGAGCTGCTGTATCGTGTTGGGCGCTTGATGGAGTATTTTGATCTGCTTCCTCCTGAGCATCCTGTGCATCGTGATGATCAGGGTGAGCTGCCTGGTCGGGTTGAGGGTGCGGAAACCCTGGCTTCCGTAAACTAGTCGCTTATTGTGTTGTTTAATGAAAAAAGGGTCAGTATTACTGACCCTTTTTTGTGTCTGTGATAAAAGTGGATTTTAGAGTTAATACTAACTGCTGCTAGTGCGGTCTGGGGACGAGGGGTCTTCTCTGGTTCTTGGCAGAATCTTGTTGGGGGGCTGTTAAATAATGGTGGTCGGATTACTAATCATACTGGGCTTTCAGTTAATTGGTGAGTTGATTGTGGTTGGGATGGGTTTGCCGCTGCCTGGGCCAGTCTTGGGTATGGTGTTGCTCGTTCTGGCGTTTGTGATGTTTCAGCAGGTGCCGGAAGGCTTGCGTCATGTATCTGACGGTCTGCTGTCAAATCTGGCGCTGCTATTTGTGCCTGCAGGTGTTGGTTTAATCCTGCATTTCGAACTACTGGCCACAGAGTGGTGGATCATTCTTTTGGCGCTGATCATCAGTTCTCTGGTTGCTGCGGTGGTGACAGCTGTGGTCTTTCAATGGGTTAAAGATCGGGGGGAGGCAAATGATTGATGTTGCGGAGTTCTGGGTCTATTTTTCTGCCCGGCCGTTACTCTGGATCGTTGTTACACTTGCGGTCTATGGTGCTGCACACTGGGGACAGCGCAGGCTGGGTGGTATGCCGCTATTTCATCCGGTGCTGATCAGTATGTGTGTGCTGATCGGGCTGCTTTTAATTACGGACACTGAATATCAGACCTACTTTGCAGGCGCCCAGTTTATTCACTTTCTGCTAGGGCCTGCGACCGTGGCTCTGGCTGTTCCGCTGTATGATCATAAGGAACGCATCCGGCAGCTCTGGCTACCCATTTTGGTGGCATGTGTTATAGGTGCTGCGACGGCTGCCTGCGTGGCTGTGGGGGTTGCCTGGTTGCTGGATGCTCGTACCGAGACGCTGCTTTCAATAGCGCCTAAGTCGGTTACGTCCCCTATCGCGCTGGGTATCGCTGAAAAGATTGGTGGATTACCAGCACTTTCAGCCGCACTCTGTCTGATTACTGGCGTACTGGGTAGCGTGTTGGTGCCGCCGGTAATTAAGTTGATGAAAATTAAGGATCAATCGACTCAGGGGTTCGTGCTGGGTTTGACATCGCACGGGTTTGGGACGGCTCTGGCAGTTGAGGTTGGGGCTGTTGCAGGGGCTTTTGCTGGACTTGCAATGGGGCTGACGGGGTTGGTCACGGCAATTATCCTTCCACTATTGGCGAATTTCATCTGATTTGAATTCGTTCGGCAACAGCAGTAAAGTGCGCGGCAAGTTTTTATTACCCTTGAGGTGCTCAGAGGATGCCGACCCCATTAGACCGTTATAAGAAAGATCTTGTGCGTGATGATTTTTCCTACGATGCCACCCAGGAGATGGCGGTAAATCATCTTCAGCGGCTCTATGATGAGCTGGTTGCGGCTGAGCGTTCGCCTCAGAAAAAGGGGTTGTTTGGTAAGCTGAAAAGCGGTTTTTCCAAGAAGCCGGTAGAGCCGGTCAAAGGGCTCTATTTCTGGGGTGGTGTCGGGCGCGGTAAAACCTATCTGATGGATACGTTCTACGACACTTTGCCGTTTGAAAGGAAGCTGCGGACTCATTTTCACCGCTTTATGCAACGTGTTCATCAGGATCTGAAGGCACTTGATGGGACGAAAAATCCCCTGACAACTATCGCTGATAAATATGCGCAGGAAGCGCGAATTATCTGCTTCGATGAGTTTTTTGTATCTGATATTACTGATGCGATGATACTGGGCGGGCTGTTTCAGGAGTTATTTGCTCGCGGTGTGTCGCTTGTGGCGACTTCAAATATCATACCGGATGGTCTCTACGAAAACGGTTTGCAAAGGGCGCGCTTTCTACCGGCGATTGATCTGTTAAATCGGTATACTGAAGTGGTAAATGTCGATAGTGGGATCGACTATCGACTGAGAACACTGCAGCAGGCTGAACTCTATCACTGGCCTCTTGATAAACAGGCAGATGTGAGTCTCGCGCAGAGCTTTGCTAGCCTGGCTCCCGATCTGGAGGAGCTCGAAGAGAATGTCGGTATTGAGATCAATAATCGTCAGATTCAGGCACGTAAGGTCTGCGAAGATGTGATCTGGTTCGATTTTGATATGATCTGTGAAGGTGCTCGCTCGCAGAACGACTATATTGAGATATCCAAGTTATATCATGCGGTGTTGCTAAGTAATGTTCCACAGTTGGGTCGGGCGCGCGATGATGCAGCGCGTCGCTTCATCAATCTCGTTGATGAGTTTTATGATTCATGTGTGAAGCTGATTATCTCCGCTGAAGTGTCGATTCACGATATCTACACCGAAGGCAGGTTGAGCTTTGAGATAGA
>JBFEXW010000252.1:0-3494 GCA_041562495.1 Marinobacterium sp.
ATAGACCCCTTTGGTCGGTGCTACCCAAACAGTGCCAGTGCCGGTAAACGTCTGCAGTATCCCCTCGCCAGAGGTTGAGGTTGCCACCCAGCTTTTACTACTTTTCTCAGCGCGAAACTCTATACCCTGAGTGCGCATCAGCGCAAAGTTACCATCAACCGCTAGTTTCTCGTTGTTAAGCTCGACCTTATCGATCTCTTCAATCGGCACAGGGGTAAACAGGATCGCGATCCCGGTACCTGTAATACTGGTTTGCCACCAGCCTTCACCGCCCAACAGGCCAGAGGAGATATTTTTCTGAACACTGGCACCGATATCCAAGGAGCCAGCACCCGCGAAAAACATCCCTTTATCCAAAATCACACCCGGATCGCCATCTTTTAGGTCGTGTAGCAGAAAATGGCCAAAAGTTGGTTCAAGATAGATAGTCCCCGTTCCTTCAATCTCATTAACGAAGAAAGACTCACCCGATGTAAATTTACGTGCCAAGCCTTTTAGAACCCCACCACCTGTCGAGGTTTTCATCTCCAGCTTGCCAGACATATAGTAAAGTGCGCCGGGCTCAACACGAACTTTGGAGTTGTTCAGCGTGATTCGGATCATCTTCAGACGCATCCCGGCCTGAGTCGAAAAGAAAAGCGTTTCTGCCGTACGGGTATCAGAGGAGCCTTTCAACTCGGAGAAGGAAACCACTTCAACCCTGGCGCCATCGATCTCAGCACTGGCAATTACTTCCAGATGTTTATTGTTCAGCAAATCTTTCATATTCGTTTGAAGCCTCATAGCGGGAGATGGTTAGATAGATTCATCTAAACAAAAAAGCCGACACAAACGCCAGCTTTAAGTAAAAAAGGTGATTACAATCGAGCGCAGTACTCGTTACTTTCTATTGGAATCTCCAACTTTCTCTAAACACCTTCTATGCGTATAAAAATTAGAGTTCAAACAGGCTGGTTTTAACACCCGACAACGAGAAGCTATCGGCATCCCGATACGCCGGGAATTTGTCTTTAAACGCCCGTAACTCTGGAAGATTCAGTTCACCGCAACCGATATAGACCTCGCCAGGAGCGGAGTCCTGTAACAGATCGCCTTTAAAGTCGACTAGCAGGCTATCACCCGAATATTTCAGTCCCTGTCCATCAACGCCGACGCGATTTACCCCAACAACATAACACTGGTTCTCAATTGCGCGGGCCTGTAACAGGGTGCGCCAAGCATTGCGTCTGGAGGCGGGCCAGTTAGCGACACAGATCATCAGATCATACTCGTCGTGGTTACGACACCAGACCGGAAAGCGCAGGTCGTAGCAGATAATGGGCAGGATGCGCCAGCCGCGATAGTGGATCAGAACGCGATTCTCTCCGGGCTGATAATGCTTATCCTCATCACCCATGGTGAACAGATGACGCTTGTCATAGCGCGTCATGGTTCCTTCTGGCGTCACAAACAGAAAACGATTGCGGTAGTCATCTTGCAGATCGACCGCAATACTGCCGCAGATCGCCATACCATACTGTTTAGCCAGCGCGAGTAACCAGTTTGCGGTTGTACCATCCCAGGGATCAGCTGACGTTTCCGGTGCCATGCTGAACCCGGTCAGAAACATCTCAGGCAACACCAACAGTTCCGTATCATCAGGAACCTCGGCCAACTTCGCCTCAATCATTTCACGGTTTTTATCCGGCTGCTGCCAGTGCAGATCGATCTGCAGATAGGCGACCTTTAAACTTTGCATAAACGCTCCAGGGCTCGATCCAACGTATCGTCTGCTTTGGCAAAGCAGAGTCGAATACAGCCGGTCTGTCTTGCATCAGCGTAGAAGGGTGATAGCGGAATCGCTGCCACACCGGCATGTTCAACCAGCCAGAGCGCAAATTCATGATCCGGCAGGTCACTGATCGCAGTATAGTCAACCAGTTGAAAATAGGTGCCTTTGGAGTCCAGACGCTTAAACCGGCTAACATCCAGCCCTTTGGCGAGACGGTCACGCTTCCGCTCAAAGAACCCCGGCAGTGTCTGCGGATACCCCGGCTGAGTACGCATAAAGTCGGCAATCGCATACTGCATCGGGGTATGTGTACTGAAGGCCACATACTGATGCACCTTGCGGAACTCTACACTTAACGCCTGGGGCGCAATACAGTAACCGATACGCCAGCCGGTCACGTGATAGGTTTTACCGAACGAGGAAACAACAAAGCTGCGCTCCGCCAGCTTCGGTCGGCGATTGGCACTCTGGTGCAGATTGCCGTCATAAACCAGGTGCTCATACACCTCATCCGAGATCAGCAGGATATCGGTGTCATCAAGAATATTTTCCAACTCTCTTAGATCCGATTCACTCCAGATCTGACCGCTTGGGTTATGCGGTGTATTGGTGATAATCAGTTTGGTTTTTGGTGTGATTGCAGCTTTCACTGCGTCCCAGTCAACAACAAAGTCGGGTGGTAACAACGGCAGGTGCACAGCTACGCCGCCGTTTAACTCAACCGCAGGCAGATAGCTGTCATATGCCGGATCAAACATAATCACCTCATCACCCGGCCGGATAACACTGGCGATAGCTGAATAGATCGCCTCGGTCGCACCCGGGGTAATGGTAATTTCAAGATCAGGATCAACAGCGCGTCCGTAAAGGCGTTCTGTCTGCTCTGCAATGACCTGGCGCAGCTCTGGAATGCCGGTCAACGGTGCATACTGATTTCGCCCCGCTTTAATCTGTTCACCAACACTGTCGAGAAGTGTCTGAGGTCCCATATAGTCGGGAAACCCCTGTGACAGATTGATCGCGTTCTTTGCTGCCGCCAAGGCAGACATCTGCGTAAAGATTGTTACACCAACATTAGGAAGTTTGGAAACCGGATACTGCACCTTAACCTCTCTCAAATTCGATCTTTGAATGATCAGGAAGGCTTTGCCTTCCTAGAACTCGCGCGTAATTGGCTCTTCACTCAGTGTTTTTTCAAGCTCTGTCAGTATCTCTGCTATCTTTTCGCGCCCGGCCCGGTCATAGACCTGTCCATCTAACCCCTCGCGCGCGGGCGGCTGCCCATCCAGCCCTTCGTGCAGTACAACACATTGCACTCGAACGGACTCTAAAATTTCATCATGTTGAATCGGCATCCCGAGAAACAGGTCCCAACGGCGGACATCTGCGGTACCGTCTACAACCTGATGAAGCAGTTTAAGCACTGAATCACGATCAGGTCGGTAGCTCGGTACCCGACCAAACTTTAGCGCCAACACCAGCCCTATCAAGACCAGGAATGTCAGGACAAAGGCGAGTATCAGCTCGCCCATCAGTGCCCCTTAGCGATCGAGTGTCTGAGGATCGACTCAGCAGCCTTGGTAATACGCAGCTCGCACTCCCGTTCGATCGCCTGCATCTCCTTTTCAAACTTGCGCTGGGATTTGCGGTCCAGTTCACGCCACTCGGAAAGAAAAGGGATGTGCGATGTACGGTTAAACACCTCTTCAAACACATCAAACTC
>JBFEXW010000253.1:0-3491 GCA_041562495.1 Marinobacterium sp.
GGATGCAAACGGGCAGCACTCTACAGGTTCGATAATGGGTGACAAGCCAGCTGCTAAGCGGATGATGAGCGAACCGGGCTATTCGTTTTTAGCTTATGAAAGCGATTCCTTTAATCTCGGCTTTAAAGATTCCCAGAAGTTTCTAAACTATCTGGATGATGAAGGGCTAGAGTGGGTTATCGACTGGTACCAATTTCAGGGTAAGGAGCCGGTTGATGTAACCGAAACTTACTATCGTCATGCCAAAGCGCTGGTTTCCACCGTAGGCTCTGAGGAGGCTGACTGGATGTTTAAGCCACTTGGTTTAAAAGTGGAAATCGTTCCTCAGTCGGGTTTTACCCAGTGCGATCAACATGCATTTTTTAAGGTGTTGGTTGATGGCAAACCTCGGGAATCGATGCTCGTGAGGCAGTTTCAGAAAGGGGGTGGAACGATCTATGAGTCCAGAACCGATGAAGAGGGTATAGTACGTTTCAGTCCGGCTAAGGGACCGTTTCTGCTGAACACCGTCTATATGCAGCCGGGTGAGGGCAATGAACGCGCCGAAGGCAAGGACTGGATTAGCGACTGGGGTTCGTTTACCTATGCATGTAAATAATTCTGATCACAAATAACAAGCGAGAGAGCAGATGTCAGTACAGTGTAAAGCGATTCGTATAGAGGAAGCTGGTGGGCCAGAGGTGATGAAGTGGGTCGATGTCGATCTGCCAGAACTAGGACCTAAGGATGTTCTGATTCGCCATGAGGCCGTAGGTCTTAACTATATCGATGTGTATTTCCGTACCGGGCTTTACCCACAGGCGATGCCTGCAGGTCTGGGCATGGAGGCTGCTGGCGTAATAGAAGCGGTCGGTAGTGAAGTGTCGCTGGTATCAGTTGGAGATTCAGTGGCTTATGCCGGAAAGCCCCCAGGTGCATACGCGGAAAAACGTGTAATGCCGGAAAACTATCTGGTGAAGCTGCCTGAGTCGATCAGCTTTGAGCAGGGGGCCGCCATGATGCTGCAGGGCCTGACAGTTCAATACCTGCTGAATGACAGCTACGTGGTGAAACCGGGTGATCAGGTGCTGTTGCACGCAGCGGCTGGTGGCGTCGGCTTGATCGCCTGTCAGTGGCTGAAAGCTCTGGGTGCACGGGTGATCGGTACAGTCGGCTCCGAAGAGAAGGCGGCAATCGCTAAGGCCCATGGTTGTGATGAGACAATTATCTACACCTCTGAAGATTTCGTAGAGCGTACCCGTGAGTTGACGGACGGCAAGGGCGTGCAGGCTGTCTACGACTCAATTGGTAAAGATACCTTTATGGGCTCACTGGACTGCCTTGCGCCTCGTGGGACGCTGGTTTCCTTCGGCAATGCGACAGGTCCGGTTGATGGCGTTAATCTGGGCATTCTGGCTGCTAAAGGTTCACTAAAGGTGACACGTCCGACGCTGTTTACTTACGTCGATGATCGTAAGATGCTGGAGCAGATGGCGGCAGATCTGTTCCAACGTGTAACTTCGGGTCAGGTGAAGATAGAGATCAACCAGCGTTATCCGTTGTCTGATGTGGCGCAGGCTCACAAAGATCTGGAAGCTCGCAAAACAACCGGATCGACAATACTGATCCCCTAATCGAGTTGAAGCTGCTGGGTTGACAGCGTATCAGCGTCCTCCTGTTGATGGGTGACCATCAACAGGGTTTTATGTGACTGATAAAGTTGCGCCTTAACCCAGTTGCTCGCTAGTTTTCGCGTATCTCTATCTAGCTCTGCAAAGGGCTCATCAAGCAGTACGATCGGTTCAGGTCTTAGCAGTGTTCGGATTAGTCCGACACGCTGGCGCTGGCCACCGGAGAGCTGTGGAGGCTTCTTATCTATCTCATCTTTGAGATTCAATGCTTCAACGGCCTCGTTCATCTGTTTATCTGAGATCTCCTGAGTATTAATGCCAAGCCAGAGATTTTGTCTGACGCTGAGATGCTCAAACAGATTGTCATCCTGAAATAGCATTGCAACCGGTCGCTGTTCAGCCGGGAGATTTTCAATCTCTTGTCCCTGCCATCTGATGCTACCGGACACACAGGGAGTGAGCCCGGCTATAGCCATCAAAAGCGAGGTCTTTCCCAGTCCACTCTGACCTTGAATCGCGAGTCGTTCGCCAGCATTTAGTGTCAGGGAGTAGCTGCGCCGCCACTGACCGCGATGAAGTTTCAGGTTATTGATCTCCAGACCCGGCGAATTAATCATTACGTTCATCACGCTCCAGTATCAGTAGCAGTAACAGACAGACCACCAGCAGCACGATCGATGCCAGAGCTGCTTCATCCATGCGATAGCTTCCTGCATAGCGGTAGATTAGCCAGGGAAGCGTCGGGGACTCATATTGTCCAAAAATTGCGAAGATGGAAACATCGCCCAATGCCAGTAGCAAGCCTAGAGAGAAGGTCGAGATAAGGCTGCGTTTAAGGTAAGGCAGGCTGATCATTATCTGTTTCATCTGTCCTAGCTTAAGGTTTCTGCTGAGAGCCCGGTATTGGCGATCATATTGTAAAAAGGGGGCTTTGAGTTGAGAAACCAGAAACGGAACCAGTACCACCAGATTTAACACAATCAAACAGAGCAGGCTCCAGCGTTCCAGATCAATCAGTGGTAACAGAAAAATATAGATACCGGTAGATAACACCATAGCGGGTGCTACCAGTGTATGAGTTGATAACCAGGAGTAGGCGTTGTGGATTCTGTAATGGTCGCCAGAGGCGCAATCGCGTATCGGTAACAGCAGAAGGAGGCTGAGTGCTAGCGCTAACCCGGACGCACTGAAGGCGATCAGCAGTGACCGACCCAGAGAGCTAAGAATGCTGAACAGGTCAATCTCTGCGTTAAAGTTGATACCACTAATCAGCGCAATGAGTGGTGCCAGTAGAAAGACCCAGCCGAGCAGGTAAAAAACACGCATTCCAATAGAGCTGAACAGGCTGGATTGCGACTGAGGCTCAGCGGTTCCTCGTGAAGAGCTTAGCCAGCTAAAACTGTTACGTGAGGAGATTAGCAGGAACAGGGTTCCAGCAATGGCAAACTGCATCCACGCCAGAGTCAGTGCTTCACTCAAGTTAAAATCGTACTTAAGCGCCTGATAGATCGCCAGTTCAAAGGTTGTTGCACCGGGCCCTCCGCCCAGCGCCAGAACGATTGCAAAGCTGTTAAAACAGAGTACGAAGATCAAACCGAAAAGCACAATCAAAGCTGGTTTCAAGCTGGGAAGCTCAATTAGCCTGAAACGTTGCCATCCAGACAGCTTAAGCTGGCGAGCAAGCCGGACTGAGCGGTCAGGAATATGGGCGTATTGCTGTGTCAGTATACGTACGGCGAGTGGCATATTCAGATAGACGTGGGCAAACAGGATACCGCTTAGCCCATATAGCGACCATTCAGGACCGATTAGAGAGCGGAGCATCCCTTGTGGTCCTAGCAACAGAACGGCCCCGGTAATCAACACCAGCGTTGGCATTAC
>JBFEXW010000254.1:0-3485 GCA_041562495.1 Marinobacterium sp.
ATCATCAGGCCACCCAGCCACAGCCAACGAACATAGGGCTTAAACTGAATACGGACCGCCCAGGCATTGTTTTCCAGCGGCTCACCCAGCGCCACATACAAATCACGGAACAGACCTGGATCGATAGCGGCTTCTGTCATCATATTGCCACGCGCCGTATAAAGACGTTTCTCCGGCAGCATCTCAAGATAGGGCTGGCCATCAAACAGAACCTTCAGTTTCCCATGATCTGAAGTGAAGTTTGGCCCTTCAACATGCTGAGTTCCCTCAAACACGAAGGTGTAACGACCAACATCCTGAGAATCACCAGGTGACATACGTAGATCTTTCTGCTCACTGAATGCCGATACCAGCGCAATACCAACGGCCAGCACAGCTACGCCCAAGTGAGCCAGCACCATACCGTAGTAGCTACGCGGCAAACGTTTTAGCGAAGCAACGACACCGGTGGAACGATGTTTAATGCGACCCCAGAGATCGATCAATGTAGTAAACAGCAGCCAATAGGCGAGAATCACGCCCATATAGGTCCAGACCGTCCCTTCCTGTCCACGCATATAGAGAGACGTTATCCCCAGTACAACGGATGCAACCGCAGGAAGAACCAGACGTTTTACGACTGAGATACCCTGAGTTTTTCGCCAGCGAGTTACCGTCGCCAGCCCCAGCGCAACCATAAGTGCAGCCCCTAAAGGCGCTGCTAGCGAATTAAAGTATGGGGGGCCCACCGACAGTTTACCCAGCCCCAGTGCATCAATCAGCAGTGGATAGAGCGTACCGAGCAGTACCGTGAACGCCAGTACCGTCAACAGTACGTTATTCACCAGCAGCATGGTTTCACGAGAGACCAGTCCGAAACTGGATTCTGACTTCACATCAGAGGCCTTAATTGCGTAAAGCAACAGCGACCCACCGATAGTGACCGCCAGCAGCATCAGAATAAAGAAACCACGCTCAGGATCCGAAGCGAAGGCATGAACTGATGTCAGCACACCAGAGCGAACAAGGAAGGTTCCGAGCAGACTGAGCGAGAACGCGAAGATTGCCAGCAACACTGTCCAGCTTTTGAATACACCACGTTTCTCTGTCACCGCCAAACTGTGAACCAGTGCCGTACCGACCAGCCAGGGCATCAGCGAGGCGTTCTCGACCGGATCCCAGAACCACCAGCCGCCCCAGCCGAGCTCATAATAAGCCCACCAGCTTCCCAGCGTAATTCCCAACGTCAGGAACGCCCAGGCGATATTGGTCCAAGGGCGTGACCAGCGAGCCCAGGAGGCATCCAGCCGTCCACTTAGCAGCGCCGCTATTGCGAAAGCAAAAGCAACAGAGAAACCAACATAACCCATATAGAGCATCGGTGGATGAACGATCAGCCCAAAATCCTGCAGCAGCGGGTTGAGGTCAGCGCCTTCAGCAGGAGAGCGAGGCAGTAATCGCACGAACGGACTGGATGTAAACAGCACAAACATCAGGAAACCTGAGGCAACAATACCCAGTACGCCAAGCACTCGACCCAGAATATCGACAGGGAGATCACGGCTTTTCAGCGCCACCGCCAGAATCCATCCTGTAAGAATCAACATCCACAGCAGTAGCGACCCCTCATGACCGCCCCAGACCGCGCTGATACGGTAGAACCACGGAAGTTTTGTATTGGAGTTATTCGCTATGTACTGAACACTGAAATCGTTCTGCAGAAACAGGTAGACCAGTATCGCGAAACTGATCAGGGTAAAGAGAAAAACGCCGATACTTAAAGGGCGTGCGTAGCTTACCCAGAGAACGTTGCCACGACTCGCACCAACAATAGGAACAATAGCCAGCAGGATACTCAGGCAGAGTGCGAGAACGAGAGAGTAGGTTCCGAGTTCAGGAATCACTTTTTAAACTCCTGTCCAGACGGTTGAGGCATATTTCCTGTGGCTTTCAGTGCATCAGCAACTTCGGGCGGCATATAGTTTTCATCATGCTTGGCCAGCACCTCTACGGCCTGCAGTTTACCCTGTGCATCCAGCTCTCCCTGAGCCACAATACCCTGACCTTCACGGAACAGATCCGGCAAAATGCCGGTATAGACAACAGTTACTGTATTCTTGTAATCGGTAACATCAAACTGTACTTTCAGGCTATTTGGATCACGAACCACACTGCCTTCGACTACCATACCACCCGCACGAATACGGGTATTGACCGGCGCTTCATTCTGCGCAATCTGCGTCGGAGAGAAGAACAGGTTAATATTTTGACTCAACGCGAAAAGCGTCAGACCCACAGCAATACCTGCACCTGCCAGAATAAATAACACTATTGTTAACCGTTTTTTACGCTTTGGGTTCACCGATTCTCTCCTTCACGTTGAAAACGACGGCGCAAGGAACGTCTCTGTTCACTTCCCTGTTTAAGCGGTAGAAGTACGCTCACCAGGATCACCACTAATCCCAATCCGTAACTGAGCCATACATAGAGGCCGTGACCTCCCATATTGATAAAATCAGAAAAAGATTCGAAGGCCATTACTCAAAAACACCTGTCGTCATTAGCGCGCACACCCTAGATATGTTTACTGACTTACGCCTTAACCTTGCTCATTACCCAACAGCAGCTCTCGCACCCAGGAGGTACGGCGCTCACGCTGAAGTATCTCGTTTCTTAACCTCAGCATTAGTGCGAGGCCAAAAACCAGGTAAAAGGCGATCACCATAACCAGCAAGGGCATCCACATCTCTGCAGGCATGGCGGGTTTTTCTGTCAGTTTGAAGGTTGCCGGCTGATGCAGGGTATTCCACCACTCAACCGAATATTTAATGATTGGAATATTCACCACACCAACAAGAGCAAGCACCGCTGTAGCCTGAGCAGCCGTCGACTCGCTTTCTATTGCTGAATTAAGTGCAATCACCCCCAGATAGAGGAACAGCAACACCAGCATCGAGGTGAGGCGGGCATCCCACACCCACCAGGAACCCCAGGTAGGCTTACCCCAGATCGCGCCCGAGATCAGAGCGAGAACCGCCAGCCAGGCACCTAACGGTGCGATCGACTTGGCCACCATGTCAGCGACTTTCATCTTCCAGATCAGACCTATCGCCCCGGCGATCGCCATCAGCATGTAGAATGACTGTGCGAGTATCGCAGCGGGAACATGCAGATAGATAATACGGAAGCTGTTGCCCTGCTGATAATCAGCCGGTGCATAGATCAACCCCCAGAGTGCACCAACAACCAGCAGCGCGATCCCTATCACGGCAAACCAGGGAACCAGCTTACCCGTAAACTGATAACACCAGCGTGGCGATGCCAGTTGATAAAACCAGCGAGGTAACCATTTAACAGCCATATAACCTATCCACTAACAGAAATTTTTAATGCCGCTCCGGTCGCCAGAGGCGCCAGGGCCAAGGCCAGCGCAAGAAGCGCACCCAACAGCGCCAGATACCCACCCAGAGGCAAGCCTGTCACAGCAGTCTGAACAGCACTTGAAC
>JBFEXW010000255.1:0-3484 GCA_041562495.1 Marinobacterium sp.
ACGCCATGAAAGCGTGTGCCAGCACCTCATCGGAGCCGTTACCGACAAATACCTGAGAGCGCTCTACACCATAGCTGGCCGCCAGCGCGTCTTTCAGTTCAGATGCGTCTGGATCAGGGTAAAGTCTTAAGCGGTCTGTATCAAAGCTATGTATCACCTCAGCAACGCCAGGAGCCGGCGGGTAGGGATTTTCATTGGTATTAAGCTTGATCAAATTTGCGATCTTAGGCTGTTCGCCCGGCGTGTAAGGCACAAGATCATTGATTTGAGGGCTCCAGAACTTACTCATCTGACTTTAAATCCATAGCTTGGTCGAGGCTGCGCATAGTATCAGCTCAGCGATACTGAAAGAAGATGGGAAAGCCGACCGATGGGAGAGCAGAGGTCTTCACATCGGTCGATAGCAGCACAATCGAGATTGTGCTGAAAAAACTGCGAAAAGAGACGACAGCGAATCGCTGGCATCTGAATTACGTCAGTAATGAATGTTACTGATGCAGAAACTGCCGCCGTTGAGATCGCTGGAGTTAGCGACGCTTAGTAGAGTTCGTCGTAGCTGTCGCTAAGTTGCTGGGCGAGGCGACGTTCCTCCATCAGATCTTCAATCTGACGGCGACGTTTGCTGTTGTACTTGAGGCGAGAGCGTTCATTGCTTTCATCCTCATCCATCTGTTCGCTCCAGTCTTCCAGGTCGTCAATTGCTTGGTCGACACGCACTTTTGTGCCCATCTTAATATCTCACTAAATAAAACCAACCATCACAGCGCGTAGAGCTGTGGTCCGACTACAGTGCGTTATCTGCACTGTATGCCGCGAATATAGATCAGTGGGATTCATTGGGAAAAATTAATTTTCGCTATAAAAAGTCTAAAAAAATACTATGTTGTTCTATCAATCCCAGACTTGTGTTAAATAGGCTCACTGGCGAGAATTAACGGCGATTAAGTTTGTGGTTTTTCTCTTCGGCGCAGCGCGTCGGCTGACCGGATAGTTACCAATTTTTTATATTAAGGATAGGGCGTTGAGTCAGCTCTCCGCAGTTCGTTACTCCATTCCAGTTCTGTTCGGATATCTTCCGTTGGGGATCGCTTTTGGCGTGCTTTTTGTGTCTGAACTCGAGTATCCCTGGTACTTCGCGACAGCGATGGGGGCGTTTATCTTCGCCGGTTCTGCGCAGTTTCTGTCGGTTGGACTGATCGCCAATCAGGCGAGTCTGTTCGAGGTCAGCGTTGCAATTTTGTTGTTGAATGCGCGCCACATTTTTTATGGGATTTCACTGGTAACTGAGCTGAAACTCTCAGGTCTGAAGCGCTGGTATCTGATCTTTGCGTTAACCGACGAAACCTACTCGCTGATCACCTCGCTCCCTGAACCTACACGAAATAGTCAGCAGATCTATTGGAAGCTGGCAGCACTTAATCAGTTCTACTGGGTGTCCGGTTGCACCTTAGGTGCGCTGATGGGGGCGGGATTGGCTATACCGAGTACCGGACTGGAGTTTGTACTGCCTGCGCTGTTTATGGTGCTTTGTGTCGAGCAGTATCGATACAATCCGGTTCCATCTTTGATGCTGGCTGCTGCAGGTATTGCGGTATTCAGTATGTGGCTCTGGGTGGATCAGATGCTGATCCTGTCGATCGGTCTCGCGTTAAGCCTGCTTTTGATCACCTACAGGGGGCGACAGTGGAAGGATTAGCCTATCTGACCGGTTTTATTCTGGTAGCGGGTATCGCTACCTTTGTAACCCGGGCACTTCCGTTCTGGATATTTCGCAAGCAGGAGCAGCATCCGTTGCTTCAGTATCTGGGGCGCTATCTTCCACCCGTGATGATGGTGCTATTACTTATCTATGCGTCGGGTGATCTGCCCCGTTCCTGGGGAAGTCTGATTGCGCTGATACTGGTCGCACTGGTTCAGTGGTATGGTCGCAATGCGTTGCTGAGTATCTTTCTCGGGACACTGGCCTATATTCTGCTCAGCTAAAACGATCAGCCTGCGTCAGACTGATGCTCAGTCGGATTTGACAGCCTTTATATTTCAAAGAACCTAGATTTCGCAGAACATCGTTTGTAGCGTTCCGATCATCAGTTGTGCGCGATTCCCCTCAAGCGAGTAGTAGATCGTTTGAGAGTCACGGCGGGTCTTCACCAAACCATCACGGCGCAATACTGCCAAGTGCTGTGACAGTGCAGACTGGCTCAGATCCAGATGTTGGTTGAGTTCGCTGACAGACAGCTCTTTGCCATCAAGATAGCAGAGGATCATCAGTCGGCTATCGTTTGCCAGAGCCTTCATCAGTCGGGCAGCCTGTTTGGCGTTTGAACGCATCAGTTCGAGCGTATCTGCGGATAATTGAGATGAGGTGTCTAAAGCCATTCTTGTCTACACTAAAGTAAAAGCGGATCAATAGAGATTAATCCAAAAGTGCTAATATAATAGTCAATTGGGTTATCGTAGTAAATGTTTGGACTAAGCGCTGACGGGCTTTTAAGTCTCTACTTTAGCAGGGATTTAAATCAACTTTCTGCTCCCCGATGACAGTGCTCGCCCGCCCGAACTAAGGATAGAGGTGTATAGTGTTTAAGCGAGTTCTGGTAACAGCTCAGGAGATCAATAAGAGCATTACGCCTCTGGAAAAGGGGATAAGGCTCTGTGATGAAGCTGGTACGGTGCAGTGGTTTCTGACTGTGTACCATCCGGCATTTGAGTCTGCGATTAAGGATGACCCGGATACCGAGCTGGAAGCGCGGGCACTCTATGAACGTCACCGTCAGGAACAGATTGAACGCTTAGTGGCAACCAGTAAGCTGAAAGACAGCATCAAGGTGCAGACCCGCTGGCACCCGGGCTTTCTCGAAGCTGCATTTGATCAGGCTGAACGCTATCTTCCCGATCTGGTTGTAGTGCCACGTTTACCGACAGAGGATCTGGTTGACTGGTTGCTCGGAGGTGATGAGCCTGATCTGGTCAGAAAGATCAAAGATCCGTTGTTGCTAGCGTCCGCTAATGTCTGGCCGGAACACCCGCGAATCTGTGTTGCGGTAGATCCTTTCCATCTGGATAACCGTAATGAGAGTTTTGAGATTCAGCTGGTTAAACTGGCGGACCAACTTTCCCGTCAGTTGGATGGAGAGCTTCATCTGGTGCACTGTTTCCACAGTCTGCCTCAGTCAGCAATATTCGATGAGCAGATCATTACTGATTATGAGCAGCTTCAGAAGCGGGTCGGTGAAGAACATCGTAAACGTATCGAAAATCTGCTTGTTACGATAGATCGGCCACTTGATCACCCGTTGATGCATCTGATTGAGGGTGATGTGACATTGAAGCTGCCGGAGTTCTGTCGCGACGAGCAGATCGATCTGCTGATTCTGGGGTGTAATGAACACAGTGTTCTGGAGCGTCTGCTGATGGGTAGTACAACGGAGCGCCTGCTCTCTAAAATCCCTCAGGATGTGCTGGTGATACACTCCTCTTATTAAGG
>JBFEXW010000256.1:0-3463 GCA_041562495.1 Marinobacterium sp.
AAGATCTCAGTTTCCGTCAACGTCTCCGCTATCGATCTAACCAGCCCCCTGCTAATTCCGGCGATTCATAGTGCTCTTGAACGATACCAGTTCCCGGTTGAGCTGCTCTGTCTCGAGATTACGGAAAGCGCTCTGATGGATGATCCGGACACCAGCTTTTCACGCCTCAAGGCGCTGAGCGAGCTGGGAATCCGTCTTTCAATGGACGATTATGGTACAGGCCAGGCATCACTGGCATACGTGCGTGACCTCCCCATTAACGAGCTTAAGATCGATAAGAGCTTTGTCAATCAGGTTGACTGCAATTCAAAAAATGCGGCGATTCTCCGCTCCACGCTGACCCTATGTCGCGAACTGGGAGTCAATGTAGTCGCTGAAGGTGTAGAGACAGACGCCGAGATGAAATGGCTCAATCAAAACCAGTGCGATCTGGTTCAGGGTTATCGAATAGCTCGTCCTCTTAGACCAGACACACTGCTTGAGTGGCAGCCCGATGAAAATTTGCTGAAGCTCCTGCATTGATTTTTTGAAACTTGGACCGATATATAACAGGTAGTCAATTTATACCGGAAGAGTTAATGATCGATCCAAACCAAGTCTGGGACAGCTTAAGCGTACAAACCGAGAAGCTGATGTCTGTAGCGGTCGCCGATGACCTGGCCGACGAGGTTCGGGACGATATTGCAATGTTGATCGACTGCGCACTGATTAGCCGCCTGCATCCGCAACAGATTGTAAGACTCATAGAGGATGAGGATTATCAGACATTACGTGAGCTGGTTTACGCACGCGCGCACTGATCAATTATCAATAAGAGCAGATATATTAGGGAGACTACATCTCCCTATGCGTGTCCTGCGGGATAACTGAAACTCTGCCCTGCACCCTCTGTCAGAGTCATCTCTTCAAGAATGGAATCAGCCACCCAGTCAGGCTGACCGCCCGATGCCAGGTGTTTCATATACCAGGAGATCACAAAATCGCCTAAACGCTCCTCATCATCCGAGGATAGCTGCTCAAGATCGATGCCAGATGCTTCACAGATACGTTCAATAGGTTGGTATTCGAACAGCACGCCACCAGATTGCGGATCGTGCTGAAGATTGAGATCGCTAAAAGCGACATCAGCGGGTATAACGACTTCAAGTTTAATGTTCTGAGTGTCCATATCACCTCCTAAGAGTTGGTGGGCGCTTAAAACTCTCTGTCACACAGAAGTACGTTCTTTGAATATGTCGTTTAGATTCTCATCTGTCAAACGAAATCAGACAGATTTACCACCTTAACGCGAGTTGATAACACCAGGAGCAAAGCTCAACGACCTGATAAAGGTAGTAACCCCCTCTACTGTTGGCTGAATATGAACATGGGTCAAAGAGAGGGCTTCATTGATCATAGCCGACAACTGTTCCTGAGAATCTGTATGAAAGATCCCTGGCGTGGTCAACAGTGTCCGCTGCATTACTGATTTCAGTTCCATATTGTAAGACACGTACTCATCTATGGTGATCCTCCCGAGCCAATAGGGAATACTGGTCTCTCTGGAAGGACTCAGACCATCCAGCAAAATTCGCTCCATATCCTTGTCTGAAGCGTTCATTGCACAGCTATAATGAGAACTGACAGCGGTCTTGACGCTGTTGTGGTAATAGATCATGCCCTGATGCTCAAATTTAATGTAAATATCTGCAACCAGGCCATATCGGCCATAAAGATCTTCGCCATAGGGTTTACACTGACGGGTTAGGGACTCAGGCAAACGAACCCGAAACTGATATTCATCCCCGTTAATCGGGTTGTTATATACCTTCATTGCAGCATCACCGGAGTGTCGAAAAGCTTCAGCCAGATCCTCCCCCCGATAGCCCTGTATATTGAGACTTTTTCCAATCCGCTTTAACAACTGAGTTGCGTGCTCGTCGCGAAACTCGACCATACGATTGTGATGCTGGATGTCTGAAGCCACGATCGCCTCGAAGCGCTGATACAACTGATCAATCTGCTCAGTTGTCAGTTCTGTAATCTCAGGACTTGCCGCGTAGGACAGTTGTGAAAGCAATAAAAATGTCAGCGAAAGTAGCAGTATTCTCAAGTCAGATCCCATTTAGACAGTACAAATAAAAGTGGTTCAAGTATAAACGTCGAAGAGCGAGTTTTCAGCCCTCAACACCCAAAATACAAGTCCTCATCAATAGATATAACAAAAAAGAGACTGGTGATTTTTTAACCACTACTTTTGTAAGGAAATTTACTCTTCGCTAATTGCATTCTCAGTAATTTGCTGATTATATGAATGCGCTGTTTGGCACAGCAACAGCACTAGTTCGCAACATTGATCTAATAATTCATGACCCTAATTGAATTGGAGTTTAGAAGGGATGCTATACCCTAAGGCCAAGGCTGAAAATGACCGCGCAAACAGTGAATTGCCAGACCTGAGCTTTGTCGGTATAGACTCACAAACCGATCTTCAGCGGTTGCCGCATGCCTGCGAACTCGCTGTGTACCTGTCGCTTGATGACAGAGGTTCTCTCTACCCTTCGCCACAAACGATCAGCAGAATTGCAAAGTCACTTCGAGGCCGCCGTCTGGCGATCCATATCCGGGGTTATGAAGCGCGCCAGCAGCTGTTACATAACCAACTGGCCGACCTGCTATTTGATTTTGACCGTATCTATATTGACGGTATCGTCAGTGAAAAAGAGCTGAGGCGGGTTCTGCTACTCTATCCAAACAAATACATTATCACTGAACACCATCAGGATAATGACTGCCTGCGTTTTATCAGTGCAGCAAATCACCAGATCGTTGTTACCTCAACCTATTGCGAAACCTCACTACAGCAGGTCTGGAAGACCCCCGTCGTCGATAAACCTGTTGGTTACCGCATTCGAGGCCAACATCTGAATATTCAGATGATGGTTTCCCAGATAGCAAAACAGGCCAAAGGCTACTGGTGGCTGGAGGTTTCTGAAGCACTAAGAACTGACGAAGATCGTTTTGATCCCGAGTTTGCCAAAGCGGTGTTTGAACAATTCTCCAACATTACCGCCCCCGACTCCGCACTCGTCTGAAATCAGTTTTCAAAGAGTCCAGCGCCAACTCGCGTCAGCTCATAGCCATCGGTTTCTGGTAAAAAGATATCGGTAATCTCCATATCAAATTAATCATCCTGATACTGGCTTTCAGATATTCAGTACGGATCTTTCCTGGCTACTCGGCAATATGCCAGTCAGCCATGACATCGCGAAGTTCGCTTCTCTTTTCAGCACCTCTATACCCAGCATCAGCAAAGATAAACGCTTCATCACCATGCAACAGATTACCCGCTTGGGTTAATCGTGTTCGTTGACGGTCGTGGTTGCAAAGCGATGAGTCAGCCCTGTCCGAGCATCGACCCCGATGTGTGCATTCATACCGAAGTGCCGCTCATCTCCCTTCTTGGTTTGATGCATCTCTGGAT
>JBFEXW010000257.1:0-3411 GCA_041562495.1 Marinobacterium sp.
CATACCGCAATTGAGTACAAATCCAAGATGCGCCGCATCAAAGCTAACCGTCCGGAGATCAGTTTCTCTTCCGACTTCATTATCGGCTTCCCCGGCGAAACTGATAAGGATTTCGAAGCAACGATGAAACTGATTGAGGATATAGGTTTCGATACCTCGTTCAGCTTCATCTACAGCCGTCGCCCCGGCACACCAGCCGCAGATCTGCCGGATGATGTTTCAGAAGAGACCAAGAAGCAGCGTCTGCATATTTTGCAGGCACGTATTACGCAGAATGCACTGCAGATCAGTCGTCGTATGGTTGGTAGCACTCAGCGCATCCTAGTAAATGGCTACTCGAAAAAGGATCCGGGCCAGCTCTCCGGGCGCACCGAGAATAACCGCGTCGTGAATTTCCGCTGCGACAACCCCGAGCTTATCGGCCACTTTGCTGATGTAAATATTGTTGAAGCGCTGCCTAACTCTCTGATTGGTGAGCTGATCTCCTCGGAGCTGGATGCCTGATGAGCGATAAAGCAACCGGCAAACAGCGCCTGGAACTACAACCTGAAGATGCGCAGGCACTCTCAACTCTGACCGGCCAGTTTGACGAGCACTTCAAACAGATCGAAGAACGCACTGGCATC
Organism: Marinobacterium sp.; assembly: GCA_041562495.1. Lineage (GTDB taxonomy): Bacteria > Pseudomonadota > Gammaproteobacteria > Pseudomonadales > Balneatricaceae > Marinobacterium_E. The sequence continues at coordinate 627 of JBFEXW010000257.1, forward strand.
AAGGTCAGCAATCGCGGCTTTGTCGTACAGCTCGAAGGCGATCTTAAGCAGCTCAGAGCGGTCAGCACGCTGATCGAAGCACTCTATGCTGATGCCCTTAACGGGCATTCGCTGTCGCCAGATAAGATCCATCTGTACCTGCAACAAGCTGGCGTGCAGAGCACAGCTGGCTCGCAGAAAGAGGATAAAGATGTCTCTATACGTACCCGTAAGGTTCTGATCCGCCCACGTGGCGAAAATCAGCAGGGTTACGTCCGTTCAATACGCTACCACGATATCAATTTTGGCATTGGCCCTGCGGGTACCGGAAAAACTTATCTGGCGGTCGCCTGTGCGGTTGAAGCACTGGAACGGGAAGAGGTCAGTCGTATTCTGCTGGTTCGCCCTGCCGTTGAGGCGGGTGAAAAGCTCGGCTTCCTGCCGGGCGATTTGGCACAGAAGGTAGACCCCTATCTGCGCCCGCTTTATGACGCGCTTTATGATATGCTGGGGTTTGAGAAGGTTGCCAAACTGATCGAGAAAAACGTTATCGAGATAGCGCCTCTCGCCTATATGCGTGGTCGGACACTGAATAACTCGTTTGTTATTCTGGATGAGAGCCAGAACACCACCCGCGAACAGATGAAGATGTTCCTGACACGTATAGGCTTCGGCTCGACCGCCGTCATCACCGGCGATAAAACTCAGGTGGACCTTCCCCGAGGCAGCCGTTCCGGTCTGATACATGCAATCGAAGTACTGGACGGTGTGAAGGGCATTGGCTTTACCCATTTCACCGCCTCGGACGTAGTGCGCCATCCGATTGTGCAGCACATTGTACGCGCCTATGAAAGCTATGAAGCGCGCCAGCAGGATGATCAGTAATGGCTATTTCCGTTGATGTTATCCGCGATGTAGAGTCCGACTCCCTGCCCTCCGATCAGGATTTTAGCCACTGGGCGAATCTTGCAGCTCACGGGCGTAGCGACGGCGCTGAACTGTGCATACGTCTGGTCGACGAGACCGAGAGTCAAACGCTCAATCGTGACTACCGAGGCAAAGACAAACCGACCAATGTACTGTCATTTCCGTTCGAAGCACCTCCGGGCTTACCGATTAATATTCTCGGTGATCTGGCGATCTGTGCCTCGGTAGTAGAGCGCGAAGCAACTGAGCAGAACAAACCTGTTCAGCATCACTGGGCGCATATGGTTATCCACGGTGTCTTGCACTTATTGGGATTCGATCATATAAATGATGAAGACGCGGAGATTATGGAGGCACTGGAGGTCAAACTACTGGCCAGCCTTGATATTCCCGACCCCTACGCCCAATAGTTGAGGAACCAATGAGCGAAGACCGATCGAGCAGCTCATCACCAGGTTTTTTTGGCCGTCTGGCTCAGGCTTTTACTGATGAGCCAAAGACCCGAGATGACCTTCTGGAAATACTGTACGAAGCAGGCGAAACCGGCCTACTGGATGCAGATGCACTGACCATCGTTGAGGGTGCGATTCAGGTAACGGATATGCAGGTCCGGGATATCATGATCCCCCGATCACAGATGGTGATCGTTCAGGTCGACCAGAATCCTCGTGATTTCATGCCGCTGATCATCTCCAGTGCGCACTCCCGATTCCCTGTAGTCGGCGAGAATCAAAATGAGATCGTCGGTATTCTGCTGGCGAAAGATCTTCTGCCCTACGCACTTGAAGGTAATCTGGAACAGTTTGATATTCGCCAGAATCTGCGCAAAACCAATTTTATTCCGGAAAGTAAGCGTCTTAACGTGCTGCTTCGCGAGTTCCGTCTGAACCGTAATCATATGGCCATAGTGGTCGATGAATATGGTGGTGTTGCCGGACTGGTCACGATTGAAGACGTACTGGAACAGATTGTCGGTGAGATTGAAGATGAGCATGACGCGGACGATGATGATGGCAATATCAAACCTTTCGATGAGGAAGGTTTTATTGTCAAAGCACTGACCCCCATCGAAGACTTCAATGAGTGCTTCGACGTCGGCCTGCCGGATGATGAGTTCGATACCATCGGCGGACTGGTTACGCGTCAGTTTGGTCATCTGCCGGTCAAAGGTGAGACCGTAAAACTGGATCGGTTTACCTTTGATGTACTCGCCTCGGATAACCGTCGCATCCGGTTACTTCAGGTACGCCGAAACAGGGATTAAGATGGTCCAGCAGGACGCACTGCTCCGCTATATCCTATTCTTCATTTCAGGCGCTCTTGCCACCTTGGCTTTTGCGCCGTTTAACCTGCCGGTGTTCTCAATTATCTCAGTCGCAGGTGCTTATCTGCTACTCCAGAGTCCCGTTACAGACCGAAGTTTTTTCTCTGGCTGGAGCTTTGGCAGCGGATACTTTGGCGCCGGAACCTCCTGGGTATTTGTAAGCATTTACTACCACAGCAATACCCCGCTATTCCTCGCCATCGTACTGACTCTGATGTTTGTTGTCGGTCTGGGACTGCTGTTTGCCGTGCAGTTCTGGAGCTATCGCCGCCTGTTTAAACAGGGAGGAATTCTGGGATTTGGCGCGATCTGGATGCTATTTGAATGGCTCAGATCCTGGTTATTTACCGGCTTTCCCTGGCTTTACGTCGGCTACGCATGGATCGATACGCCACTCGCTCATCTCGCCCCCCTGGGCGGTGTCTGGCTAGTGAGTACGGCTGTTGTACTTATAGCGTTGCTGATCGCCCAAAGTCTGTTATCACGAAACCTGCTGCCACTGGCAGGCTCAGTGGCAATTCTTGTTACTGGATATCTGATCCCAACCGACTGGAC
>JBFEXW010000258.1:0-3392 GCA_041562495.1 Marinobacterium sp.
CCATCCGAACTGATTACGCAGATCTGCCAGCAGAACGCTTCGGTTCTGGAACTGATTCAGACGCTCTCTGACAACACGGGCACCTCTGATCATGAGCAGCTGGTGAAGTTACGCACGCAACTTCACCAGATCAATGTAGAGATGCTTGTCAGAACAGCAGAGCTTCCAGAACAGTATCTACCACTGATTTTTACCCAGCTTAACGCTCAGGGCAGCTTCAGTTCAGTACAGTTTGACGCGGTAAAATCTTCGCTTGATCAGCTAGACAGCGCCCCCCTTAAACCCTTAAAGCAGCTACTCAGTTCACTGCTAGTCTGGAGCCAGCAGGCCGAGCAGATGCTTGCCGAAATGAACCGGATCTCCGATCAGGCGGTTGAGATCTGGTTAGGTCAGATCGATATGGATTCCACTGCTGATCAGCGTCTGGCACTTTGGGTCAGTAGCTACGACCGGTGTTTTGCCAATGCATTTGAAGACCCGCTGATGCAACAGCATCAGGGCGCGCTGATTAACAGTCTGTCACAGATTCGTCTTGACTGGCTGACACTGATGGAACGTATCTGTGAACCTCTGGGTATACCGACCCGCACTCAGATTGATCAGTTGATAACTGCTGTTGATCAGCAACGCAGACGTATCCGCACACTTGAGCGTGAGCTCTCGGAACTCAAGCAGACGTCGCGGGCCAGGGACTGATGAGCTCAAACAGTGACAGGCAGTGGCAGAGGATCTCCAGCTATCAGCGCGCTACGCTCCGGGCGCTGGAATCACTCAGCCAGATCGATCTTAGTGTTGAAACTCATATCGCTGCTGAAACGTTGTTAACTATCGATAAACTGAGACTGAAATACTATCCCGCGACCACCGCGTCCAAAGATTCAGCAACGCCGCCACTGCTGATCTGCTACGCACTGGTTAACCGTCCCTACATTCTCGATATAGAACCTGAACGCTCATTGATAGCTGATCTGAATGCGCAGGGTGTTCCCGTGTATCTGATCGACTGGGGCTATCCCGATCTGACCGATCGACATCTGGGCCTTGATGATTACCTGCTGGATTATCTGGATAGCTGTGTCGATGCGGTCAAAGCTCACAGCCAGCATCGACAGATCAATCTGCTTGGCGTCTGTCAGGGTGGTGTCTTCTCTCTGCTCTACTCAGCACTGAAGCCAGAGCAGATTAACAGACTGATCACACTGGTTACTCCCGTCGACGCCTACGCTAAAGGATTCACACTGGGACAGATGATTCGTCGGGTCGATGTAAAACGGATGGTCGATGCTCAGGGCAATCTTCCCGGTCGCTTGCTGAACCAGGTTTACGCGTCACTGAAACCTCTGCAACTGGGTGTGATTAAGCAGATACGCCTGTCTGAGAACCTCATCAGCCCCCATCGTGCGGCCAGTTTTCTGAAAATGGAGCAGTGGATCAACGATAGTCCGGATCTCGCTGGTCGCGCTGCAGCCGAGTTTGCACAGCAGTTTTTTCTCAATAATGGGCTGATCAACGGAGATTTCGATATTGCCGGTACACCGATATCGCTGTCATCTTTGCAGGTTCCGATCCTGAACATCTTTGGCAAACAGGATCATCTGGTTCCACCTGCGTCGTCTCGAGCGCTGTCAGCGGCTCTTCCGGATGGTCTTGAGTACAGAGAGCTGGAGTTAGCAGGCGGGCATATTGGTGCATTTGTCAGTGATCGAAGTCGCCAACAGGTTGCTGAAGCTGTTAGCGAGTGGATCAGCAAGGGGACCTGCGAATAGATCCCCTCGGAATTATTCGCTTTTACCCTCAGGTTTCGTCTCTTCGCCTTCAGCACCCTCTTTGCCAGCTGTAGGAGAAAACATATTCCAAACCGCCATATTCTGCTCAGCAACACGGTTCATCATGGTCAGAGGATTAGCAGCGCCCATCATCGTCTTCATCTGGTCGCGGATACGATCCTGATGTTCCAGAAACGCCGCAATGCTCTGTTCAAGATACTGGCTCATCATCCCCTGCATGCTGTCGCCATAGAAACGGATTAGCTGCTGCAGCACCTGATTGGTAAGCAGGGTTCCATGACCTTCAGCTTCCTGATCGGCGATAATTTGCAGAAGAATATTACGCGTCAGATCCTGACCACTTTTGGAGTCGAGCACCTGAAAGCTCTCGCCACTCAGCACGAGCTCCTTTACATCTTCCAGTGTCACATAACAACTACGCGAGGTATCGTACAAACGGCGATTGGTATACTTACGCAGAATCCGCACTTCGTTATCCTCATTCATTAACAGAGTTCACTTATCTTTAGGGTTCTTGTTTTCACTGGAACCGTTCTGCTGCATCATCATATTGAAAAACGATTTTTGAATCGCTTCCATCGAGTTAATTCCGGTATTGAGGTAGGGCTTCATCAACGTCATCGGATCATACCCTTCGGCACCGGAAAGCATCTGTTGCCTGAACTGCTCAACCATCTCCTTTTGCAACTCTGTCACATCAGGCAAACCCATCGAGCGACGAAACTCCTCGGGCGTTAAATCGATATCGATAGAGATCTTCATGCACACCTCCAATCAGTCCATGCCGTTCAGCATACCCCAATCTTATTGCGCTGCAAAAGGGGTTTAACACAGCTTTTGCTGTGCTTTTCCGCTTAAATTCATAACAATTAGCGGCACAAAAGAGAGAAAACTCGCACCCGCAGCAAACAAACACACTTGCTCAAACTTGTTCAGCCTCTAGCAATCAGGCAAAGAACATGCGTGATATTCCGATCAGGCTTATCAACAACATTACCGCTCCAAGCACCCGGTAGAACACCCTCGCATCGGCACGAACCATATAGGAGTGGAGTCGTTCACCCATAAAATGCCCTACCAACACAGATGGGAAGAGCCAGAGCTGGTGAATCAGTTGCAGATCCACACCGGCGATGACAAACGAAATCATCTTGATTGTCACCAGAATAAACCAGAGTACGAACATCGTTTCACGCAACTGATTACGCGCCACATGAGCAGAGTAAACCGCAATTACCAGTGGGGCCGCAATCAGTGATGTACCACTGACATAACCCCCAAGTACCAGAAACAGGTTGTCTACCCAGGGCCGGTTACTTTTAAACGGCTTATTCAGGATATAACCGATCGAGTATACCGACACGATGACCAGGATGATCACAGACATCACCGAGTTGGGCAGCGTCAACAGGCCGAACACCCCTATCAGTTTTGGAATTATCATGATCTTCAGCGTATGGATCAGATATTTCCAATCGATACTTCCCGACTGCTCCTCCAATGGAAGCTGCTTATTCTTCAAATGACTGCGCCATGCGATCCAACTGGAGAATATCAGCAGATGCACCGAGATTATCGGCAGAAATATCAGTGGGTCATCGATTA
>JBFEXW010000259.1:0-3375 GCA_041562495.1 Marinobacterium sp.
AACGCACACCACCATCCGCAATCAGTGGGACGCCTTTTTCCTTGAGGGCTTCAGCAACATTGGCAACAGCACTAATCTGTGGAACACCGATACCTGCAACGATACGCGTGGTACAAATTGAACCAGGGCCGATACCCACCTTAACGCCATCAGCACCGGCTTCAGCCAGCGCCAAAGCCGCTTCAGCTGTCGCGATATTTCCGCCGACAACCTGCACCGCCGGGAAGTTCTGTTTAACCCAGCGCACACGATCAATAACACCCTTAGAGTGTCCATGAGCAGTGTCTACAACAACCAGATCAACGCCAGCATTAACCAGCGCTTCAACACGCGCTTCAGTTTCAGCACCGGTACCTACAGCCGCACCAACAATCAGACGACCTTTATTGTCTTTAGCTGCATTCGGATAGGCCTGAGCCTTATTCATATCCTTAACAGTGACCATTCCCGCCAGTGCAAACTTATCATCAACCAGCAGGATTTTTTCGATACGGTGCTTACGCAGCAGATCACTGATAACGGCTGGATCTTCATCCACACGCGCCGTTACCAAACGCTCTTTCGGCGTCATGATAGTTTCAACTGCAGTATCGAGATTATTTTCGAAACGCACGTCACGACTTGTAACGATACCAACCAACTCTTCACCGTTAACCACAGGAAACCCGGAAAAGCCCACTGCACGAGAGAGTTCTAGAATATCTCTGACTGTGGTTTTAGGTGTACAGGTGACAGGGTCGGAAACCACACCGGACTCATACTTCTTAACACGACGAACCTCATCAGCCTGCTGCTCGACGGTCAGATTTTTATGAATAATACCGATGCCACCCTCTTGCGCCATCGCAATCGCCAGACGACTCTCTGTAACCGTATCCATGGCTGCTGAAACAAGTGGAATCTTCAACTCAATCCCCTTAGTGAGACGGGTTTTGAGAGACACCTCTTTTGGCAGCACTTCGGAGTACGCCGGCATCAACAAAACGTCATCAAAGGTTAAGGCTTCTTCAACAACTCGCAGCATCTGGTCTACCTGTGTATTAAGAACTGGAAAAATAAACGCGAAATTATACGCCTAATGTAGCAACGCATCAATTAACGAGGCGACGGATTTACCTCTGCTTTTGGTTAAAAGGGCACTGATAGCCCTAGGTTTAACGAACGATGCTAGTTAGTATTAGCAGATGCAATTAGAAACGCCAAACAGATCCAAAGCCCTGAGTGTTTCCGAGCTGAACCGACAGGTTAAATCACTGCTCGAAAACTCATTTTTATCGATCCGCGTTATTGGTGAGATCAGTAACTTCGCACGTCCTGCATCAGGCCATTGGTATTTCACCCTGAAAGATGGCGGAGCCCAAGTACGTTGTGCCATGTTTAGAGGCCGAAATCAGAACCTGAATTTTCGACCCAAAGAGGGTGATCAGGTCGTGGTTACCGCCAGAGTCAGCCTTTACGAGGGGCGCGGAGATTACCAGCTTATCTGCGATCGCATGGAGGAGGATGGCATAGGGCGCCTTCAGATCGCCTTTGAACAACTCAAACGCAAACTCCAGGCGGAGGGCTTGTTTGAGTCGTCACGAAAACGATCGCTCCCAGCCCACCCTCAGAGTCTTGGCATAGTTACGTCAGAGACGGGTGCCGCCATACACGATATCTTAACCGTACTGAAACGCCGCTATCCTGGCATGTCAGTGTATCTCTATCCAACTCCGGTTCAGGGCAATGAAGCGATTGACGGAATCTGTCGCGCAATTGATCTGGCAAACAGAGACAATCGCGTCGATGTTCTTATCGTTGGACGAGGTGGCGGTTCCCTTGAAGATCTCTGGGCGTTCAATGAAGAGAGAGTCGCCCGGGCGATCATCGCATCAGCCATACCGGTTGTTTCTGCTGTTGGCCATGAAGTGGATCTGTCGATCAGTGACCTGGTAGCAGATCAGCGCGCAGCAACACCTTCGGCTGCTGCTGAGCTACTCAGTCCGGACCAGAACGAACTCAGAGAGAGCGTAAGACAACGGGAGCGCTCCCTTATTCAACGCTGGCAATGGGCTTTGCTTAGAAGACAGGAGCAGCTCGATGCGATATCAAAACGCCTCAGACATCCGGGCGAAAAGATTCGCGATAGAGTTCAGCGGGTCGATGAACTTGAGATACGCCTTAAACGCGCATTTGATCGACTCGTTGAGCGCAAGAGCGTGCAACTTGATCATCTGCAGAAGCAGTTGATTCAGCAGCGACCCGACCGCCGCATAAAGCAGGAGCAAATTAACGTTCAATCATTAATGCAGCGCCTGAACAAAAGCATCCACAACCTGATTGAGATGCGAAAGCTGTCGCTTGCCCATCAGGTGAATCGGTTGCAGGACATCAGCCCCTTGGCAACACTGGAGCGCGGATACGCGCTGGTAAACGATTCACAGGGACAGGTTGTACGCAATACAGACACACTTAACCCGGGTGATATCGTCAGAGTACGTGTACAGCACGGTAGCTTCCGTGCACAGGTCAATGAAATTACCGAAGCAGACAACGGAGCCTCATAATGCCATTACTGAGAATCAGACTGATCACCCTGTTAGGCCTGATCGCTATCTCACCACTTTCAAACGCCCTGCCGACCGAGTCCCGGGTACCCGGAGGCATTGCACTGATCGAGCTCGATACGCCTGTTTCCCAATCAGCTCCGGTTGCCTCCTACCACGGACAACGCGTTATGGTGATCCCGGATTCTGATAACCGCAACTGGATGGCTGTAGTTGGCATCCCGTTAAGTGCAAAACCTACGGAGACACAAAGCCTTAAAGTTGGCGAGCACTCACTAAGTTTTGGTATTGAAGATAAAGCCTATCCAGAGCAGCGCCTGAAGATCGCTCAGCGAAAATATGTCGAGCCTGATCCTGAACAGGTGGCCCGCTGGCGTCGCGAGTCGGCTGAACAGAAAGCAGCTTACAAGCTTTTCACTCAGGCAGACGAGAGCATCCCAGTTCTGAAGCTACCCGTGCAAGGCCCCTACTCCAGCGCATTTGGCCTGAAACGCTTCTATAACGATCAGCCGCGCAGCCCACATTCTGGTCTCGATATCGCTGCACCTGACAAGTCACCTATCAACGCCTCTGCCACTGGCACCGTAACCGCCGTCGGGGAGTATTTCTTCAACGGCAATACGGTGATTGTTGATCACGGGAACGGACTCTCTACTATGTATTGCCATATGAGCAGAATAGATGTGGCGCTCGGCGATCAGGTTAATACCGACACCCAGATTGGGTTAGTTGGTGCTACCGGACGAGCCACTGGTCCCCACCTACATTGGGGCGTAAGTCTCAACAACACTCGCGTCGATCCACTGCTCTTCGTCCAGCAAAACTGAAA
>JBFEXW010000260.1:0-3371 GCA_041562495.1 Marinobacterium sp.
CCAGTGGCATCTGCTTTGAAGTGGTGCGTTTTCCGAGCGCAGGATATTTGGTCAGACCGCCAAATCCGAGATCATCCAACTGGCCGATTGAGTTGCTGGCAAATACAGCGATCTGATCGGGAGCCAGTTTGTTCAGTAGCTCATCGATATCTATGCCGACTGAGTTTAGTGCATCAGATGCTGCGTAGATCGCCATCTGTATCGCACGAGGATGGTTGCGCGACTGATAGAGCTTACCGGGCTCAAATCCAGTGGGCAGGCTTCCGGCACTTTGAACGGGCAGTCGTCGGGTGTCCGGGAAAATCAGCTCCTGCGAACCGGAAATTCGAACCTCAACTTTTCCGCCGCCAACAGGGGTCACTGTCCAGCTGACGGGTATCTGTTCCGGTAGTTGGCGCTGGCGTAGCGTGAAAACGATACCCTCTTCGGTCGGTGTAACCGTAGCGGGACGATTCATCATTACATTGTCAGCATCAAACAGGCTGTTGGGGATGCGTCTGATCAGGGTGTCGTTTAATAGCTGATCTTTCAGATTTGCTGGGTCAATAACCTGACCTTTTTTGTCTTTGTACTGGCCATTTTCGTAGTGCACATGGCCAGTCAGCACGGCCAGATCGGTCAGTGTTGTCTGCTGTGCCTGAGTTGAAAGTTTGTCAAAAACGATACGTCGGTATGCATGATTGCATGAGGAGCGTCCAGCCGGGCTAACACCACCAAAACCCACAATTACTGGTAACTGAGACAAGCCATTCTCCCCATGTGTAAATACTTTCAAAAAACAGTGAAATTGTATCTTGAGAGCAGGGGTTCTGGCTACCACACAAAGCTGCTTAGGCACCATTTCGTTTCATTTGTAAGTGGTCAATGAGCAAATTAGGTACGTAAGAAGTTATTTGTACTCATCAGAGGTGCGTTGTTAAAAACCCCTTGCTAGGGAGGTCACTTAACGGCTTAATTGTGGCTAAACTACATAGTGATCGAGTTACGAAGCGAATATCAGGAGTAAACCGTGAAAAAACTTATTCCTCTGGTGCTGGTCGGTACAACGTTGGTCGGCTGTCAGACACTGGATCCATATACACAGCAGCCGAAGACATGCAATGCAGCAACGGGTACTGGAGTGGGCGCTCTGGCCGGGGCTGTGCTGGGTGCTGCCGTATCTAAGGGTAATCGAGGCGAGGGTGCTCTGATTGGCGCTGTTGTCGGTGGTGCTGTTGGCGGTGGTATTGGCTATTACATGGATCAGCAGGAGATGCTGCTGCGTCAGGAGTTGGAGGGGACCGGTGTTCGCGTCGAGCGTGTTGGTGATCAGATCCGCCTGGTGATGCCCAGTAATATCACCTTTGCGACCGATAGCGTCCGTATCGAAAGTGCTTTTTACTCGGTTCTGGATTCTGTTTCTAAGGTGCTGATTAAATTCAATAAGACCGCAGTCAATGTTGATGGCTATACCGACTCGACGGGCTCTTTTGAGTACAACCAGATGCTGTCTGAGCAGCGTGCACAGTCTGTTTCAAGTTACCTGATGCAGGTTGGGGTAGAGCGTCTGCGTATCGCGACGCGTGGTTTTGGTGAGCGTAACCCTATCGCGTCAAACGATACCCCAATGGGGCGTGCGCAGAATCGTCGTGTAGAGATCTGGATCCGCGGCACTCAGGGTTAAGTAGAGATCAACTGGCTGTCGGCGGTTAGTTGCCAATTGCCAGGTCATGCGCCTGGATGTTGGCAACTTCGCTAGGCTGGCTGAGTGTGCCGACGGCGCGTCCGGCTTCTATCTGATCTATGCGCAGGTTGATGTCTGTCGGCACCAGATCTGTGACCGGTATCATATTGCTGTCGTAGATTTGCACCTTGCGGGCAATTGAAAGCCGGTCTCCCGGATTGATCCCTGATAGACTACCTCTGTCGATCCATGCCTTCGTCCCCTGAACCCGAACAATATTTGCAGTGAGTGGCTGGCAAAGTAGTGACTCACTAAGTTGATTGACCAGTCCGTGAATTTCACTGAGTACCGCCTGTCCGTAAGGTTGGCCGGCAAAGCCCTCTATCCCTTGGATATTTTTATGCATATTCAGTCGCCAGGAGTCGTGAGTTTTCAGATGATAGCGCTGTAGCAGAGTTCCGGTGGCGCTATCTATCAGATCTATATCTGCCTCGAAATAACGGGTGTCTTTAGGTGGGAGGAGGCCGCTGCGATTAACCAAATCAACAACAGGGTTGGCGAGCAGTACGTTGTCGGTATCGCTGACGGGTGATTCCATCGACAGGTTTGTGATCCTTCCGGCCAGCAGATATTGGGCGTTAAGCTTTGATGTGATCGCCTGGAGTTCGGTCTGTGCCTGAGTGTTCAGGCTGTAGTTGGCTGGCAGTGTCGGAAGTCGCAGCCCGCTGGCATCAAGTGACAGGATGTGATCCTCCTTTTCAAAAGCGAGACTAATCTGCTGAGGCAGCAGTGTTGTCAGCAGATGCAGCCCACCAAGATTAGCCGCAGCGGGGGCGTTGATAGTCCATTGCAGAAGGCCGATTGTTTTTTTATAAGCGGTTGCTTTGCTCTGATCCGCACACCCCTGTTGAGGTTTTAGGTCTGCACGGATGTGTACGACAAGCTCTTCACCCTGAATTCGCTCGTCGAGTATTTCTATATTGTTAATTTTGGCGAGTGTATTTACCCGCAGATTATCGATCTCAAGAATTCCGTCCCTGATGCTTTGCGTTGTTGCGATCTGCGCCATGGCGTACAGGCTCGCCTGCTCTTTTGCGCGATTAACTGCGAGGGTACGTGCTTTGTCGATATCGCCATTAAGAATTTTGCCGCGTCCGACCGCTTCGACGCTGTTAGCCTGGGCGGTGCTTGATATGACAAAAGTGAGTAGCAATAGCAAAGGTCGGAGTCTGTTAAACATTGGGTTTGATGCTTTCAGTTCGAGTTAGCTCTGAGTGTCGCCTATTCGCCGAAGAAATCCCAGACCTATCCTGACTGAGTTTATAAAATTGTGTTAGATTTGAACCAGTTTTAACAAACATAATCAGAGAAGTGCCTGATGGTTGAAAGAATCTGTCTCCTGGGTCTGGTATTGATGATCTCCGGGTGCGAGGTTGTTAAATTCCCGCGGATAGCACCGGAGTCTAATCCGGAGCCTGCTGTTCAGGCTGCTCCCGAGTCCAGTTACCTGAGTGATACAGGGACGTTGCCGATTAAACCGGTAACGCGACCAGAAGTGGTTCCATTTGAAGCGCAGGGTGATCCGGTCAGTTATGCTGCGTCGATATTGTCCGAACAGCTGGTTCAGGGGTTGAGTGAGGCGCGGGTAAAACGGTTGCCGATGACGGTCTTGCCGATGGGGCCAATTCCAGGGCAGCAGGCTTATCCG
>JBFEXW010000261.1:0-3349 GCA_041562495.1 Marinobacterium sp.
CGAGAGTCTTTTGTTAAGGGTCGACCGCAATACAAGCGTTATCTGTTGAATTTAACCAGTCTGAAGGGGCTGGTTTTACAATAGATAGGACTATTGGCCCAGGGTCATAGTCAAAAATGATTAGTATCTATAGCCGCTTTGGGGGTTTTTAGGGTTATCGCTTTTAGATATGATCCGAGGCTCTCTTAGACAATAGAATAAGAACTGTGGACTTCTGGCTCTAAGTGATCCGGAGTTAATGAATTTTTAATATATAGGAACAGACTTATGTCACAAGATAACAAGCAGGCAGCGCTTGATTACCATGAGTTTCCTCGTCCGGGCAAAATCAGCGTAGAGCTAACCACGCCGGCGGAAACTGCACGCGACCTTTCACTTGCATACTCGCCAGGTGTTGCTGAGCCTGTACGTGAGATCGCAAAAGACCCTGAAAATGCATACCGCTATACAGCTAAGGGCAACCTGGTTGCGGTAATCTCTAACGGTAGTGCGATTCTCGGTCTGGGTAATCTGGGACCCTTGGCATCTAAGCCTGTTATGGAAGGTAAAGCACTGCTGTTCAAGCGTTTTGCTGATATCGATTCTATCGATATTGAAGTTGATGCTGAAAGCCCGCAGGCGTTTATCGATACTGTCGCTCGCATCGCTGATACTTTTGGTGGTATTAACCTCGAAGATATCAAAGCACCTGAATGCTTTGAGATTGAGCGTGCGTTGATCGAGCGCTGCGATATCCCTGTATTCCACGATGACCAGCACGGTACAGCTATCGTTACCGCTGCAGGTATGATTAACGCTCTTGCGCTTTCTGGTAAGAAACTGGAAGACGCTAAAGTTGTTTGTCTGGGCGCCGGCGCAGCAGCAAGTGCGTGTATGAAGCTTCTGATCAACATGGGTGCGAAGAACGAAAATATCTTCCTGATCGACCGTAAGGGTGTGATCCACTCAGGTCGTGACGATCTGACACCTGAGAAGGCCGTATTCGCGACTGAAACTGACAAGCGTACACTGGAAGACGCAATGGATGGTGCCGACGTATTCGTAGGTCTGTCTGGTCCTGACCTGTTGTCTCCAGAAAATCTGCTGAGAATGGCACCGAATCCGGTTGTGTTTGCTTGCGCTAACCCTGATCCAGAGATCAAGCCAGAGCTGGCTCGTGCGACTCGCGATGATGTGATCATGGCGACTGGCCGTTCAGATTATCCTAACCAGGTAAACAACGTTCTGGGCTTCCCGTTCATCTTCCGCGGTGCGCTTGATGTGCGTGCGAAAGTTATCAACGAAGAGATGAAGGCCGCAGCCGTGATTGCTCTGGCTGAGCTGGCTAAACAGCCTGTCCCTCAGGAAGTGCTGGACGCTTATGGTCTGGATAGTCTGGAGTTTGGTCGTGACTACATCCTGCCTAAAGCAACTGATGCTCGCCTGTTGGGCGCGATCTCCTATGCAGTGGCTAAGGCTGCCATCGAATCTGGCGTGGCGCGTAAAGAGATGCCAGCGAACTATCCGCTGTAACATCTGACATATTCGAAGATAGAAAAAACCGCGACAGTTTTGCTGTCGCGGTTTTTTATTGGTTTTGGCTCGAGAGCGGTAGCGCTATTAGCGGAACAGCTGTTCTGAAGTTGGTGCCTGTTTCTGTTGCTGTGGGCTTTGGGCAACTTTCGATGGCACGTCCTCAGTCTTGAATATCTCCCTGATGGCATCGTTCTGGCCCGGGTATGCGAGCTGTCCTGATTCAGGGTCGATCAATGCGGAGGTGATCCCCTCGGGCATCTCAGGGGCTGATTCAGGCATGCCATTCAGAGTGTCGCTCATAAAGTCGATCCAGACTGGCAGCGCGGCGCTGCCACCATATTCGCCACGCCCCAGCGTCGTTGGCTGATCATAACCGACCCAGGCAGTTGCACTTAGCTGTGTATTGAAGCCGCTGAACCAGGCATCTTTCTGTTCGTTTGTTGTCCCTGTTTTACCCGCGAGATCCTTGCGGTCCAGCACCAGAGCACGGCGTCCAGTGCCTCGACGGATCACATCTTTCATCACGTCGTAGATCAGATACGCCGTACGTTCATCCAGCAGTCGCTCCGCCAGAGGTTGCCCCTGTGCATTGGTCAGTGCCAGCGGTGTTTCCATTGGAGTCGTTGTTGAATCTGATTCTGAGGGCTGTTCAGACTGGCGTTCCGGGCAGTTAGCACAGGCAACCGCAGGGTTAGCCTGAGTAAGTGTTTCGCCTGCAATATTAGTAACCCGGTCGATCAGGTAGGGAGAGATCTTGAAGCCACCATTTGCCAGTGTTGCATAGGCGGTTGCGACCTGGAGAGGAGTGGCATCTGCGCTGCCCAGTGCCAGAGACAGGTTCTCCGGCAGTTTATCGGGCTCAAAGCCAAACTTCAGAATGAACTCGCGGGTCTCCTTGATTCCCAAAGCACGCATCAGACGGATAGAGATCAGGTTACGCGAACGGTATAGGCCTTCACGCAGACGGGTCGGGCCGCCGAAGGTGCCGTTGTCGTTTTCCGGTCGCCAGTTAGCTTCCAGGCTTACATCGTGAAACACTACCGGAGCATCATTAATTACGGATGCTGGCGTGTATCCATGGCTCAATGCGTAGCTGTATAGCAGCGGCTTGATATTGGAACCGGGTTGGCGATAGGCCTGTACTGCTCGGTTGAATTTGTTCAGGTAGAAGCTGAAGCCGCCAGTCAGTGCGCGTATGCCTCCATCCTCCGGATTGAGGGCGATAAATGCGCCCTGTACTTCAGGAATCTGCGCAAGTCTGAGGCCGTCGTCGCTCTGTTGCAGGCGGATCATATCGCCTGCTGTCAGTATGTCGCTAGCCTGCTTGGGCTCGGGACCTTTCGTATTAACAGTTTTAAAGGGCTGTGCCCAGCTCATTGCAGTCCATGGAAGCCATGCCTCCTCGCCGCTGCTTAGTATTACGCGAGCTTCCTGATTCATTGTCTCCAGTACCAGCGCTGGCTGCAGGCCTGCATAAGTAGCGGTCGCCTTGAGTTTGCTACTTAACGCATCCAGACTCAGTGCATCCATATCGTAATGAGCTTCAGGGCCACGATATCCATGGCGTTCAGAGTACGCGAGCAGGCCGTTACGTAGTGCAATATTGGCACTGGTCTGCATAGCGCTGTCCAGTGTGGTGTATACATTTAACCCCTCGGTATAGAGGTTTTCACCGTAGTTATCGAACAGCTCGCTGCGTATCATTTCGGCAACATAAGGGGCTTGTACTTCGATATCTGCACCATGATAGGCGGCAGTAATTGGTGCTGCGACCGCTTCATCATGCATCGACTGATCAATGTAGCCCAGTGTCTGCATGCGTCCTATTATCCAG
>JBFEXW010000262.1:0-3337 GCA_041562495.1 Marinobacterium sp.
AGGGACTCTATTTTGGCGGCTGCTTCGACAAAGTCAAAGCGCATCAGGCTATCGCGTATTTCAGAAAATTCCGCTTCGTGATAGTTGCTCGGTAACTGATTGATAGCGTCTTCAACCTGAGCCGGGGAGAAGTTTTTGCACCCCTCCAGCGCCTCGTTCAATAGGCGGCGAGCGAAATCGCTATCCTTTGATGTTACGGATTGGTTCCGCGCTGGTATCTCCGGTGGCTGCTCGCTGAGATAGTTTCTAACCTGTTGTTCTACGAGTTGAAACGATTCAATAAGCTGTTTTATCGGTTCCCAGAGAGAATCCTGATGATCAGCGGCCTGTTCAAGCGCTTTGGCGCTGAGGCTAAGCTGGGGAAGCCCAAGATTGCCGGCGCTACCTGCTATTTTGTGTGCCAGTTCGGAGACCTGATGTTTGTCATCGGTTTCATACTTGAGAAGTGTCAGATCCCGGTTGGTTTCGAGAACGAAAAGCTGAAGATAACGTTTGTAAGTATCCGGGTCTTTAAAAAACCGGCTCACCCTATCTGGTGTAAACAGCGTACTCGAGTCTTGAGGGGGCTTTTCAATCTGCTGCATAAGGGGGCTGTCGACTGTCTTGATACTTGAAAGAATCTCCAGAATAGTCTTAGTAGCGGCATTGAAATCGAAGGGTTTTGCGATGAATGCGTTCATTCCTGCATCAGCTACGCGCTGTTTCAGTGAATCCACAGTACCTGCAGTGAGTGCAATGATAGGTAGCTCTGTTTCTGAATAGGTATTGCGGATCTGCCGTGTCGCTTCAATTCCGTCCATCACCGGCATACGGATATCCATCAGCACAAGGTCGCAGTGATTGCTGGTATTCAGTACCCAGTCTACCGCTTCTGATCCGTCCCTGGCAGTGATCACTTCAGCGCCCTGAGTGGAGAAAAGTCCCTTGGCAACTGCCAGATTAGCATTGTTGTCGTCAACAACCAGAAGCCTGACCCCCGTAAGTGGCAGAGACTGATCAGGGTTTAAGCGTTCAGGTTCAGGGTTACCTGCTGAGGAGAGGGGCGGGCTTAAACGATCGTTGTGACTGGGTATAATTAAGGACTCAGGCGTTGAATGCAATATTCGGTCGGTTAGCTGATCCGCCAGTTTTTTGCCCGTTAGGTAGATCTGTTCTGCCAGCTCTGCTGCAGTATTCGGTAGCTCAAGATTGTTTAACAATCTGCTGCGTTCAGCCAGTTGCCTGATAGCGACGCCGATCTGCGGATAACGCTTTGCTGTGAGTTCACGTCTGATAACAGGTGTGATCCGTTCGATCTGATCCGTCGTAATAAAATCAGTAATTCCCAGATTCATGGCGGTTATGCCAAGTTGAACCGAATCCTGCGGAAGCAATGCGATCACAGGCCTGTAGTGGACAAAAGGCGATATTTCCGTTGTCAGAGGGAGAAGCATCTCAGGTTGACTAAGCGTGGTCGTGATAATCAGCAGATCCCAGTTTGCCGATACCAGAGCGTCTGCCAGTTCGCCGAACGGTTCAATCCAGTTAAGGGTGCAGGGAATCTCAGCAGTGACAAGTAAAGGGGTGACGATTGCCTTGTCGCTAGTCTGATCTCCGATAATAAGAATTTCTGCGTGATCAACTGCTGATAATGTCACTCAACCCCCTTGTTGAAAGACGTTCGTTTGGTTTCTCTCACAGATTAGTTTTTTGTACTGTGCAGAGCAACCCTGGGCTGATACGGTTATCTGTTTACCTGTGTCAATTTAATCTTTTAATTTGAACAATTTCGGTTGCAATACGCGAATGGACTGACAAGATAAGTAGATAAGTAATCGGGAAAGAGAGCTGTGCCTGCCATGACCTTTCAATCCAAGAACGATCCTCCCTCTCCAAAAGAGATCTCTCTGTCAGGAAAGCTGACTCGCATGGTCACGCTGTCGCTCTGGGTTGCTGGCATTATCTGGACCCTGTTATGCGTGGGCGGGCTGATCTATCAGATCTACTCACTACGGTTACAGGCGTTTGAACTGGCAACGGCACAGGCGAAGGAGCGCTATCACAGTCAGGAGCTGATCCTGACCAATCCGGCCCTGATGACCAGCGAAATTCATCAAATGAGTAAAGGCCATCTCAACCTTGGGCATGTAACCAGTCTTACACCGCTTAACCCAGCCAACGCGCCCGATCCCTGGGAAAGGAATGCGCTCTTTCAGTTCGAAGCGGGAGAGAAAGAGGTTCTCACCAGTATGACAGTGGGCGGTGAAGAGTACATACGCTATATGCGGCCGCTGCTGTTTAAAAAAGAGTGCCTGCAGTGTCATGGGGCGACCGAAAAGGATATAGGCACAATTCGTGGTGGATTAAGTGTCATGGTTCCTATATCACCGGCAAGAGCGGTGACCCGCAGTCAGGTGACAAGTCTGGTGATCGGGTACCCACTGGTGTGGCTGGTCGGTTTATTAGGTCTACTACTGGCCGGACGTTCGCTAACGCGTCAGGTGAGTCGTAACGAAAAGATACAGATCAGGCTGCTTGAGAGCGAAAAGCGTGCCCATATCCTTGCGCAGGCAATAGAGCAGAGCCCTACCAGTGTCACCATTACTGATCTCGAGTCTCGGATTGAATATGTCAACCGTGCGTTTTGTGAGTCATCGGGGTATGACGAAAGCGAGGTGATCGGCCAGAGGATCAGCATGCTTAAATCTGGTCGTACGCCAGCAGCGACCTATGCGGCGCTCTGGCGGATGCTGGCATTGGGTCTCCCCTGGAGAGGCGAGTTCTGGAATCGTAAAAAAGATGGTAGTGAGATTGTTGAATTCAGTACTGTTTCTCCGCTACATGATGAACAAGGGCGCGTTGTTAATTATGTTGCATCTCAGGAAGATGTGACTGAGAAAAAACTGCTGGGAATGGAACTCGATAAACATCGCCACCATCTCGAAGAGCTGGTGGATGAGCGGACGCGTGAAGTGGAGGAAGCGCGACTAAAAGCGGAGGAAGCGAATCGATCCAAAACACGTTTTCTGTCCAATATGAGCCATGAGATCCGCACCCCAATGAATGCGATTCTGGGACTGACACACCTGTTGAGAGAAACTGAACTGGATGACTCTCAATATGAGCGGCTTGAAAAAATTGATAATGCTGCCAGTCACTTACTATCGATAATTAATGACATACTTGATATTTCAAAGATTGAAGCTGGCAAAGTGACCTTAGAGTCAAAGGTGTTTCCGCTTGATGAGTTGTTAGAGTCTATTACGGAGTTTTTTCGGGCAGATGTCGAAGCCAAGAATATCAATCTGGAGATTGAAACTCATCATGCGCCACTGTGGTTAAAAGGTGACAGACTCAG
>JBFEXW010000263.1:0-3332 GCA_041562495.1 Marinobacterium sp.
CTCCTCACCAGACTTGCCCCCCGCTTTGGCAGACTCTTTTCGAGTTGGCTTAGCCAACAACAGGTTACGAATCTCTGTTTCGATCTCGTTAGCCATGTCAGGGTTTTCTTCAAGAAACTTGGCCGCATTAGCCTTACCCTGACCAATCTTATCGCCTTTATAGGAGTACCAAGCACCTGCTTTCTCTACCAGTTTCTGCTGCACGCCCAAGTCAATCACTTCACCCATGTGATAGATACCCGCACCATACATAATCTGGAACTCCGCCTGTCTAAACGGCGGCGCAACCTTGTTCTTCACAACCTTGACACGAGTCTCGTTACCAACAACTTCGTCACCCTGCTTCACGGCACCTGTACGACGAATATCAAGACGTACTGATGCGTAGAACTTCAGCGCGTTACCACCAGTAGTGGTTTCTGGGTTACCAAACATCACGCCGATCTTCATACGGATCTGGTTGATAAACACCAGCAGGCAGTTCGACTGCTTAACGGTACCCGTGAGTTTGCGCAATGCCTGAGACATCAGACGCGCCTGAAGACCAACGTGAGAGTCACCCATCTCACCCTCGATTTCAGCTTTAGGTGTCAGCGCAGCTACGGAGTCGACAATGATCACATCAACTGCGCCGGAGCGCACCAGCATATCGGTAATTTCCAGAGCCTGTTCACCTGTATCCGGTTGAGAGACCAGCAGAGAATCAACATCAACACCCAGTTTTTCAGCATAGATCGGATCAAGAGCATGCTCCGCATCGACGAATGCACAGGTTTTTCCCTGCTTCTGAGCTTCGGCAATCACCTGAAGTGTTAGGGTGGTTTTACCTGATGATTCAGGTCCGTATATCTCAACAATACGACCGTAGGGCAGACCACCAATTCCCAACGCAACATCCAACCCCAGAGAACCCGTGGATACAGAAGGGATCGCTTCGAGCGGCTGCTCACCCATACGCATTACAGCGCCTTTACCAAACTGACGCTCGATCTGAGACAACGCTGCGTCCAGCGCTTTCTTTCTATTCTGATCCATGACTTAGCCCTTCGATCTCAAATACTGTATTAATAACCAGTATTAAAACACATCAAAAAAAATTTTCAAACGAGATCACTAATTATTTTTCAAACGCCCTATCAACCCTGTTAACGCCGTATCGACAGCCTGACTTATTACCTGCTCTCGATCACCAGAAAACTGAAACCGTTGTGACTCAATCCCGATTTCCGGAAATGCCCAGCCGATCCAAACAGTACCTACAGGTTTTTCCAGACTTCCTCCATCAGGCCCCGCCACACCGCTTATTGATACAGCAACATCCGCCTCAGAATGAGCAATAGCTCCGCTAGCCATCGCTTCAACAACAGGCCCACTTACGGCCCCCAGTGTTTCGATCAGCTCAGCAGGGACTCCGAGCGAGCGATGTTTTGCCCGGTTTGAATAGGTCACAAAGCCCGCATCGAACCAGGCCGAACTCCCCGCCACAGACGTTATCTCCTGAGATACCCATCCACCGGTACAGGATTCCGCCGTCGCCAGTTTGTATCCTCTGTCCAGCAACACCTGTCCAACCTCTTCTGCAAGGCTTTGCATATATCCACTCCAAAAAATCAGCAGTTCAAGTAGAATCCCGCATTAAACGAAATTAAAGAAGACTACGAATCAACCCATAGTAACTCAGCAGGTCTTCCAAAACTCCGATTCAAGCGACTCGATTTTAGACAGGACAAAATGACCCAATCAGCCTCGCTCAGCCAGCATACGCCGATGATGCAGCAATATTTAAAAATTAAAGCAAAGCATCCGAATCAGTTTCTGTTCTACCGAATGGGCGATTTTTATGAACTGTTTTTTGATGATGCAAGGCGTGCCGCACAGATTCTGGATATATCGCTGACCGCCAGAGGAAAATCAGCCGGTGAGCCCATCCCTATGGCTGGCGTACCCTATCACTCTGCTGAATCCTACGTTGCAAGACTGGTCAAGGCAGGCGAGTCGGTCGTAATTTGCGAGCAGGTGGGTGATCCAGCAACCAGCAAAGGTCCCGTTGAGCGCCAAGTCGCCCGCATCATCACACCTGGTACACTGACGGATGAAGCTCTGCTGGATGAGCGTCGTGACAACCTACTGATGGCACTGTTCCAGCAGGGTTTAACCTATGGTCTGGCAGCGCTTGAGATCAGCAGCGGGCGCTTTACGCTTGCCGAGATTGCCAGCGAAGCGGACCTGATCTCTGAAATTGAACGGATCAAGCCCGCTGAGCTGCTGATCCCGGATAATCTGGAAAACGCAGACTGGATTAACGCCATGAAAGCGGTTGGCATCACTCGTCAGCCACCCTGGAGTTTTGAGCTGGAGACCTGTACTCGTCTGCTTAACGACCAGTTTGGTACACGCGACCTTAACGGTTTTGGCTGTGAAGGAATGAATCTCGCCATCGCCGCAGCAGGCTGTTTACTACAATATGCCCGCGATACTCAGCGCAGCGCCCTACCCCATATCACCGGCCTCAGTGTCGACAAAGGCACTGATAGCGTCCATATAGACGCATCGACACGGCGAAATCTGGAGCTGGATGCCAACCTCGCTGGAGGACAGGAGCATACGCTTATCTCCGTAATCGACCGTACCAAAACGCCCATGGCTGCGCGCCTGCTACGCCGCTGGCTACACCAGCCTATTCAGAATCTAGCCACACTTACTGCCAGACAGAGCGCGATATCCTGGCTGTCTGATGGTTTTCGTTTCGAATCACTCGCCGATTCTCTGAAGCGGATTGGTGACATGGAACGCATTCTGTCGCGCGTAGCGCTCGGTTCTGCGCGGCCACGTGATCTGGAGCGCTTAAAATCCGCTCTGGGTGAGCTTCCAGAGATTCAGTTGCAACTCAAAGAAACTGATGTCGACCATATTCAACAGCTCAGACATCTG
Source organism: Marinobacterium sp. (assembly GCA_041562495.1). Classification (GTDB taxonomy): domain Bacteria; phylum Pseudomonadota; class Gammaproteobacteria; order Pseudomonadales; family Balneatricaceae; genus Marinobacterium_E. Next base: position 2,932 of record JBFEXW010000263.1, read on the forward strand.
ATTAGCGAATTCCCCGAACAGGCCGATCTTCTAGCCAAGGCGATTATCGACGGACCACCCGTTGTTATCCGCGATGGAGGGGTGATCGCAACGGGTTACGATGCAGAGCTTGATGAACTGCGTGGCCTCAGTGAAAACGCCGGCACCTATCTTGTCGACCTGGAACAACGAGAGCGTCAGAAAACCGGGATCTCAACACTGAAAGTCGGGTACAACCGGGTACATGGCTATTTTATTGAGGTCAGCAAATCTCAGACGGTTGATATGCCAATCGAATATCAGCGCCGCCAGACGCTCAAAAATGCGGAACGCTATATCACTCCGGAGCTGAAAACCTTCGAGGATAAAGCCCTGAGCGCAAAAAGCCGCGCACTGGCCAGAGAGAAAGTGCTTTACGAAGA
>JBFEXW010000264.1:0-3310 GCA_041562495.1 Marinobacterium sp.
CGGACAGCTCTGGGCGCACAGCAGCGAGCATCTGACTGCGCCCTAACCCAGGCTCCGCGATTACAAGAATCAGAAGTTCGGAGAAATTGAGCAGATGCTCCAGTCTGGCCGACTGCAACTGACGAGATTCAGGCTCGAACAAGACCTCACCTCCACCCATCTATCTGGCCCTAAGCTGTCGCATCCTGGCTTTCGAAGCTCAGGCTCAATGTTTCATTCAACAGCTCAGGATCAACCTTGTCGGTAACAACCCCTTTACCCAGAGCTTCAAGGAGAATCAGACGCAAACGCCCATCAAGCACCTTTTTGTCGACCGACATCAGTTCAATAAAGCGCTTAGGCGACATCTCTTTCGGAGGCCTTACAGGCAGATGTGCATGTATCAAGAGATTTTCTATCCGCTGAACATCCTCTTTTGACAACCACCCCATGCGCTGAGACAGTTCTGCGGCCATCCAAATGCCGGCCCCAACAGCCTCACCATGCAGCCATTTACCATAGCCCTGATCCGTTTCAATTGCGTGACCAAAGGTGTGCCCCAGATTTAGCAGCGCACGTATTCCGGACTCTCGCTCATCCTGTGCAACGACCTCTGCCTTAATTTCACAGGCACGGTAGATCGCGTCAGACAATGCACTGTCATCACAAGCATTGAGCTTGTCGATGTTGTCTTCGATCCACTCGAGAAATTCCAGATCATAGATCAGGCCGTATTTGATCACCTCTGCCAGACCAGCGGCAAGCTCACGCTTTGGCAGCGTCTTCAAAACTGAAGTATCTGCTATTACCGCTCTGGGCTGATAAAAAGCCCCGATCATATTCTTACCGAGCGGGTGATTTACACCGGTTTTTCCACCAACAGATGAATCAACCTGCGATAACAGAGTGGTTGGAATCTGAATAAAATCCACTCCGCGCTGGTAACTGGCAGCGGCAAAACCAGTCATATCACCAATGACTCCCCCGCCCAGCGCAATGAGTGTTGTCGTGCGGTTATGGCGCATCTGAAGAAGTGCATCGAAGATCAGATTCAGGTGATCAAGCGTCTTGAACGCCTCGCCATCGGGCAAAATAACCTCATCGACCCGCAGATCTGGCAACTGGCGACGCAAGGTTTCAAGATAGAGAGGCTCGATCGTTTCATTGGTCACGATCATCACCTGATTACCACGAATCAAACTCTGAATATCGACGCTGCCGAACAGGTCATTGCCTATGAAAATCGGGTAACTGCGATCACCAAGATCAACGGTCAGTTCGCGCATTATCGAGCATCACTCCAGAGCAAAGGATTCATCAAGCACTTTGTGCTTTTTGAGATTTTTTATCAGTTGAGAAACAACCGCACGCGGATGACGGCGATCGGTTCGCATAATCAGGTCAGCGGTTGAACGATAAAGCGGATCGCGTACTTTCAGCAAGGATTCTAAACGCTCGCGAGGATTCTCCGTTTGCAACAACGGGCGGTTTTTGTCCCGCATTGTGCGTTCGACCTGCTGATCGACGCTGGTTTGCAGATAGACCACAAAACCACGTGAGCGCAACGCCTGACGATTAGCCTCACGCATCACCACACCGCCGCCGGTCGCAAGGACAAGTTCATCCTCCTGCGTCAGCTCTTCAATGATCGCCTCTTCACGATCACGGAAACCATCCTCGCCCTCGACATCAAATATCCACGGGATGTTGGCGCCAGCACGCTCCTCGATTACCTTATCGGAATCAAGAAAACTCAGTTTTAATTCACTAGAAAGCAAACGCCCTATGGTGCTCTTCCCAGATCCCATAGGGCCTATCAAAAAGATCTTCAACAACAACCAGCCTGTTACTTCAGGGTCAATGACTCACGAATCAGTTTAGGGGTAATGAAGATCAACAGTTCATTCTTCTGTTGAATTTTGGTTTTGCTTCTGAACGCAGCACCAATAATCGGTATATCACCTAACAAAGGCACTTTGGAAACACCTTCAGAGGTTGAATTTTTAAATACCCCGCCGAGCACTATGGTATCACCATCGTTGACCACAACCGAAGTAGTTAGATTGTTGGTATCGATCGATATCTCACCATTTGCCAGTGTTTTACCCACACTATCCTGATTGATCGCCAAATCCATCGAGATACGATCACCCGGATTCAACTGCGGTGTTACGTTTAGAGTCAGCGCAACATCCTTAAACTCAGTCGACGTATTACCATTATCCACCGTCTGATAGGGAATCTCCTGACCTGAAGTAATGTTGGCAGGCTTACCATTGGTTGTAATCACTTTTGGCTGAGAGATCACTTCACCATTACCCGAGGTTTCCATCGCAGAAAGCTCGGCGGAAAGCAGAAGCGAGTTTCTCAGAAAGCCCAGTGCGATTGATGGACCAGCCACACCAAAGTCAACGTTCAACCCATTTTCAACACCAGCCGTACCCGGGCCTGTTGCGGTTGCTCCGATATTGTAAGTACCGCCAAGGCCGGAACCAGCAGTCTTAGCCAGCCCCCATTTGATACCAAGGCTCTTAGTAAAGTCTGTTGATGCGGAAACGATTCTGGCTTCAACCATAATCTGCGCCACTTCCACATCGAAGCGACGGATCGTGCGACGGATCTCTTCGATTTGGCTGGAGGTCTCACGCACCATCAACACATTGGTCTGATCATCAGCCAGCACGAAACCACGTTCACTAACCAGATTAGCGGCTTCAACATAGCCTTTCATTTCAGATGCGCGACGATAGTCAATCTGAATATACTCAGTGACGAGTGGTGCCAGCTCCTTTACCTGCTGCTGCGCTTCCAGCTCCTGGCGCTCACGATCTGCGATCTGCTGCGCACCGCCAACCAGCATCACATTACCCACGATGCGTTTATCCAGTCCATTGGTTTTCAGAATGATGTCCAATGCCTGATCCCAGGGGACATTTTTCAGACGCAGGGTAATATTTCCACCCACCTCATCGCCAACCACCAGGTTCTTCTGAGCGACTTCAGCGATGATCTGCAGTACTGAGCGGAGTTCGACATTCTGGAAGTTCAGGTCGATCTTTTCACCACTGTAGGGAAACATATTCGCCTGAATATCTGCCAGCTCTTTGGAGGTAACCGGCTTGAAGTCCAGCACTAACTGCTTGCCCGTCTGGTAAGCCATATAGTCATACGGCTCAGCACCAGGCTTAACCAGAATCGCTGTGTTTTCTCCATCAACCATTGAATCGATATACAACACCGGCGTGGCAAATGCCTGAACATCAACTCGCTGCTCCAGATTATCTGAAAGCCCTGCACCTAGCAGGTTGACCACAACGTTGTTGCCCTCTTC
>JBFEXW010000265.1:0-3283 GCA_041562495.1 Marinobacterium sp.
TCGTTCAACCTGCCGGTTGGCAAGATGGCAAAAGAGGTGAAATCGATGAGAATCGGTGTACCAAGAGAGATTGAAGAGGGCGAAAAACGAGTCGCTCTTACTCCGGATGTTGCAGCGAAGATGCAAAAACTGGGCTTCACCATCTCTATGGAGAGTGGTGCTGGTGCTGAAGCCAGCTTTACCGACGCAGAGTATGAGAAAGTTGGTGTGGAGATTGTGGAAGATGCCCATAATCTTTGGCACAAAGCCGATATCATTCTGAAAGTGCGTCCACCTAAGGCTCATCCTGAGCTTGGTTTCTGGGGACTGGAACTGCTGAGTCCTAACCAGACGCTAATCAGCTTCCTGTACCCCGCAATGAACCCTGAGTTGCTGGATGAGATGTCCAAACACGGCATCAATGCACTGGCGATGGATTCGGTTCCCCGTATATCGCGTGCGCAGAAGATGGATGCGCTTAGCTCAATGGCAAATATTGCCGGTTACCGGGCTGTTGTTGAAGCTGCGCAGCACTTCGGACGGTTCTTTACCGGACAGATCACGGCTGCAGGACGTATTCAGCCCGCTAAGGTGCTGGTTATCGGTGCCGGTGTTGCAGGTCTTGCTGCGATCGGTGCAGCGAAAGGCATGGGTGCGATCGTGCGCGCATTCGATACCCGTCCCGAGGTGAAGGAGCAGGTTGAGTCGATGGACGCCGAGTTCCTGATGCTCGACTTCCCGGATGACGAAGATGGTAGCGGTGCAGGTGGCTACGCCAAGACGATGAGCCCTGAATTCATCAAGGCGGAGATGGACCTGTTCGCGGCACAGGCGGCTGAAGTCGATATCATCATCACCACAGCGCTGATCCCGGGTAAACCCGCTCCTGAACTGATCACCGAGCGTATGGTTGCCAACATGAAACCAGGTTCGGTGATTGTCGATCTGGCCGCGGAAGCGGGCGGTAACTGTAAGCTGACTGAAGCAAACAAGGTTGTTCAGAAGCATGGTGTTACGCTGATCGGTTATACCAACCTGCCAAGCCGTTTGGCGGCACAGTCTTCACAGCTCTACGCGACAAACCTTTTAAACCTGTTGACTGAACTCTGCCCGGAGAAGAACGGTGAGATCAACATCAATATGGACGATGAGGTGATCCGCGGTGCAACCGTGGTGAAATCGGGTGAGATCACCTGGCCACCACCAGCGCCACGTATCTCGCTGGCACCGAAAGAGGATATCGGTCTTAAGGCGAAACAGACACTTGAGAAAGAGGAGCCTAAACCGGCACATCCGCTTGCGTTCCTTATACCGCTGCTGCTTGCTGGTGGTGCGCTCTTTGGTCTGGGCGCGGTGGCGCCGACAGAGTTTATCGGGCACCTTACGGTGTTCGTGCTCTCCTGCTTTATCGGTTACATGGTGATCTGGGGCGTATCTCACTCGCTTCACACGCCACTGATGTCGGTGACCAACGCGATCAGTTCGATCATTGTGATCGGAGCGCTGATCCAGATATCCAGTGATAGTCCGGTGGTGTCGATCCTTGCAGGGCTCGCGGTATTTATTACCAGTATCAATATCGTGGGTGGCTTTGCAGTGACCCAGCGTATGCTTCGCATGTTCAGGAAGTAAGGAGATAAGCGAATGAATTCAGGCTTTATAACAGCTTCCTATATCGCTGCGAGTGCACTGTTTATCATGGCACTGGGCGGCTTGGCGCATCAGGAATCGGCACGTCGCGGTAACTTCTACGGCATGCTCGGTATGGGTATTGCGCTGGTAGTGACCATTTCGGGTCTGGTTACGGCGAACTACGGTTTGCTGATCGGTGGTATCGTTGTTGGCGGTATCATCGGTTATATCCTCGCAAAACGCGTGGAGATGACCCAGATGCCGGAGCTGGTGGCGGTACTGCACAGTCTGGTAGGTCTGGCCGCAGTATTCGTTGGCTGGGCAAATGCGCTTGAGCATGACCCCTCCATTACCGGCATCGCGCTCTCTATCCATGCAGCCGAAACCTATCTGGGTATATTGATTGGTGCGATGACCTTCTCTGGCTCGGTGATGGCCTACCTGAAACTGAGCGGCAAAGTCGGTGGCCGTCCACTCCAGTTACCGGGTCGTCATCTGTTTAATATCGCACTCGGTGTGATCGCCTTCTACTTCCTGCTGCAGTATATGGATCAGGCCGCAACCGATGGTGTTATGGCTCTGACCGTGATGACGGTTATTGCACTGATATTCGGTGTGCATATGGTTGCTGCTATAGGCGGTGCCGATATGCCGGTCGTTGTCTCTATGCTGAACAGCTACTCTGGTTGGGCAGCAGCTGCGATGGGCTTTATGCTCGGCAATGACCTGCTGATCGTTGTTGGTGCGCTGGTCGGCTCAAGCGGTGCGATCCTCAGTTACATCATGTGTAAGGCGATGAACCGCAAGTTCCTCAATGTGATCTTCGGTGGTATCGGTAACAAGCCTTCAGCGGCGGGTCCGGCTGGTCCTGCGGGTAATGCTGACGATATCCGTTCGATCGAGTCCGATGAAGCGGCCGATATGCTGATGCATGCGAAAGAGGTGATGATACTGCCGGGCTACGGTATGGCGGTTGCTCAGGCGCAGCACACAGTGTTTGAGATCACTAAGAAACTGCGTGATAAGGGCGTTAATGTACGCTTCGGTATCCACCCGGTGGCGGGTCGTATGCCGGGCCATATGAACGTACTGCTGGCTGAAGCGAAGGTGCCTTACGATATCGTGTACGAGATGGAGGAGATCAACGAAGACTTCCCGAACGTAGATGTGTCGATTGTTATCGGTGCTAACGATATCGTGAACCCTGCAGCGCAGGAGGTACCTGACAGTCCGATCGCCGGCATGCCGGTTCTGGAACCGTGGAACGGTAAACAGACCATCGTGATGAAACGCTCTATGGGTACGGGGTATGCAGGTGTAGATAATCCGCTGTTCTACAAAGAGAACACCCGTATGCTGTTTGGCGATGCCAAGGATCGTCTCGATCAGATACTGAAAGTGCTGAGCTAATCACTCAGACAGTAGATAAAAGGGAAGCATTGGCTTCCCTTTTTTGTTTTTTCTGATTTGGGCCTCGGACGCGTTGACAAGCGGGGAGATCTAGTAGCTTTCTTGCTATAACTCATTAAATAGCGCATCGACCGTCATTACCCGACCGGTTTGATCGCACTCGTATCCAGGAAGCTTGCTGATGGCTGTATCGATCCGCTGCTCTTCAAGCTGCGCCAGGAATAGTTTCATCGGCAGGGTATCCAGTGTCTGCTCAAGACAA
>JBFEXW010000266.1:0-3269 GCA_041562495.1 Marinobacterium sp.
AGGTGTTATCATTTATTATACTTTTAGTATGAAAAGATTTTAAGCTGAAATTAAGATTATTATCCATACCGTCCGGTAATATAGTCCTGCGTAAGCTGATGCGTAGGGTTGGTGAAGATATGCTCAGTTGAGCCGACCTCGACCAGTTTACCCAGATGGAAATAAGCGGTACGGCTGGATACACGCGCAGCCTGCTGCATAGAGTGGGTTACGATAACAATGGTGTACTGGTCACTCAGCTCGTCAATCAGCTCTTCCACTTTCGCTGTTGCAATCGGGTCAAGCGCTGAGCAGGGTTCGTCCATCAGAATCACCTCCGGACTCACGGCGATTGCACGGGCGATACAGAGTCGCTGCTGCTGGCCGCCTGATAAGCCGGTACCCGGTGCATCAAGACGATCCTTAACTTCATTCCACAGCCCCGCTTTTTCAAGTGAGGACTCAACGATATCGTTCAGTTCACTTTTGCTGTGAGCCAGGCCATGGATACGGGGGCCATACGCTATGTTGTCGTAGATCGATTTAGGGAAAGGGTTTGGCTTCTGAAACACCATACCGACTCTTGCGCGAAGTGGCACGACGTCTACAGAGGGCGCATAGATATTTTCACCATCCAGTGCGATCTCACCCTCGACACGGCAGATATCGATAGTGTCGTTCATGCGGTTCAGGCAGCGCAGAAAGGTTGATTTACCACAGCCAGATGGCCCGATAAACGCAATGACCTCCTGTTCACCGATATCGATGGTAACGTCGTCCAACGCGTGCTTTTCGCCGTAGTAAACGTTGACGTTGCGAGCGGTAATTCGCGGTTTATCTGAGTAAACATTTCCAACTGTTTTCGCCGGAGCTGAAGAGTTATGAATCATCTATTAAATCCTTAAATTACCAGCGACGCTCAAGCTTTTTACGAAGCAGAATAGCTGATGCATTCATTAAAATCAGGAACGCCAACAAAATGATAATTGCTGCGCTGGTCTTCTGAACAAACATGCGCTCAGCAAAGTCTGCCCACATAAATATCTGAACTGGCAATACGGTAGCCGGATCAGTAAAGCCTGCAGGTACGTCGACAATAAAGGCAACCATGCCGATCATCAAAAGCGGTGCGGTTTCACCCAGCGCCTGTGCCATACCGATAATGGTACCGGTCAGCATGCCGGGCATTGCCAGCGGGATTACGTGATGGAAGATGGTCTGCATCTTCGAGGCACCAATTCCCAGCGCTGCATCGCGGATGCTCGGTGGTACCGCACGAATAGCGGCACGTGACGAGATGATAATTGTTGGTAGTGTCATCAAGGCCAGCACCACGCCACCCACCAGAGGCACGGAGCGCGGCATGCCGAAGATCACGATAAAGATCGCCAGCCCCATAATGCCGAATACGACTGAGGGTACGGCAGCGAGGTTGTTAATATTAACCTCGATAATTTCGGTCAGGCGGTTTTTCGGAGCGATCTCTTCGAGATAAACCGCAGCTGCAACACCCAATGGGAATGCCAGCAGGATACAAACGAACAGTGTCAGCAGAGAACCGATAAGTGCACCTTTAACACCAGCCATCTCAGCGTCACGTGAAGCGGAGCCGAAGAACAGGTAGTCACTTAGTTCGTAAGAGATACGACCCTCAGCCTGCCACTGGTCAACAATGGAGATGGAGAAGTCATTGATACGGCGATCTGATTCGGGTGTCTCGCGTTTGATAAAACCGCGCAGGAAGGAGTCAATATCGTCATCAACCGCGAACTTAATCGCTTGAGTGGTGCCAAATTGATCTGAGTTGCTCTGAACATAGTCGATCAGGCGGATGCTGGAACCTGACGAGAGTAGCTTGCGCAGCGTTTTCTTAAGTTTTCGACCACCCTCTTTACCCACTGACGCAAGCGCGCCTTCGAGAACGAGCGCTTCTGCATCACCCGAATAAAGGGATGCAACGGACAGATCACCCTGAGGATCCAGACGTGCACGATCAAGATTGATATCCAGCGTTACATAGTACTGAAACAGCCCCGGTACACCCTTAGTCAGGATGCCGGCAAACAGTATCACCAGAAACATCAGGGACAGGCCGATGGCGCCTGCGCCGACCAGACGGAAGCGACGCTCCTGAGATCTGCGGCGTTTCAGGGAAGCATTAACGCGAGCGGTCGACTCGCTGGGCGCGAGCCCTTTAAAACTGTTATCAGTCATATTGTTCCCTGTACTTCTTGACGATCTGCAGAGCGAAAAAGTTGAGTCCCAGCGTGATAATGATCAGCATGGTTGCCAGCGCAAAGGCGGATAGTGTTTTAGCTGATCCGAACTCCTGGTCACCGACCAGAATGGTAACAATCTGAGATGTTACCGTTGTCACGGCGTCCAGTGGATTGAAAGAGAGGTTGGCGGCAAGACCTGCTGCCATCACTACGATCATGGTTTCACCGACCGCACGGGAAACGGCCAGAATCACCGCTGCAACGATACCCGGCAGAGCTGCTGGCAGTACCACCATACGTGTTGTTTCGCTGGTTGTTGAGCCGAGACCATAAGCGGCATCACGTAGCGCCTGAGGCACTGCGTTTATCACGTCGTCTGATAGTGACGAAACAAACGGGATAATCATCACACCCATAACCAGACCGGCTGCCAGTGCTGATTCTGAAGCTACGGTTAGTCCTATCGACTCGCCAACGGTTTTAACCATTGGTGCTACGGTTAGCGCAGCAAAGAAGCCGTATACCACGGTAGGTACGCCAGCCAGTATCTCAAGCAGGGGTTTAACGATAGCGCGGGTACGCTGGGAAGCGTATTCAGCGAGATAGATCGCGCTGAGCAGCCCTACAGGTACAGATACAACAAGCGCAATGGTTGAGATCAGGAAGGTACCGACAAACATCGGAACCATACCGTAAGTTGCCGTACCACCACCTGAACCAGCGCGTGCAGCGCCCTCAAATTGCGGGTTCCACTCCAGCCCAAGCAGGAAATCGGCTGGAGGAACAAGTTCAAAGAAACGAATTGTTTCAAACAGTACCGAGAGTACGATACCGATCGTTGTAATAATGGCGACTGTTGAGCTGAGGATCAGTCCGCCAGACATAATTCTTTCTACACCGTTTCGCGCACGAAACTCTGTAGATATCTGTTTAAAACCGTAAAAGCCCAGAATCAGGGCGAGGGCGATAACGAATCCACTTTTCAGTGTATCTGAGGTGGTTTGCCAGCCGATCCAGGCTTCGCCAGCCTGTAAAACCCAGGAATCGGGGTCGCCGACTCGAATGCCGTTA
>JBFEXW010000267.1:0-3253 GCA_041562495.1 Marinobacterium sp.
AGTTCGCACTCGGCATCAAAGTGAATACGGTCAAAACGTCGCTGTTGCGTCATTTCTTAAAACCTCTTGGGCACTTAGATTTATTATAGGTTTTAGCATATCGTCATAAATTCTGCCGCACTTTTTCCGACTGACCCCGGAGGAGGGTCAGTCGGTATCGGATCAACTGATACGGCGATATTTGATCCGTTCAGGCTGATGATCCTTACCGAAGCGGCGCTTATAGTCTTCAGCGTATTCGGTATAGTTGCCTTCAAAGAGGGTTACCTGAGAATCACCCTCGTAGGCGATCATATGCGTACAGATACGGTCAAGGAACCAGCGATCGTGCGAGATAACTACGGCACATCCTGGGAAGGCAAGTAGCGCTTCCTCAAGTGCGCGCAGGGTTTCGATATCCAGATCGTTAGTTGGTTCGTCGAGCAACAGGACGTTGCCACCCTCTTTCAGCAGTTTGGCCATGTGCAGGCGGTTACGTTCACCTCCGGACAGATCCTTAACAAACTTCTGCTGATCCGAGCCTTTGAAGTTAAAGCGACCGCAGTACGCGCGTGATGGCGTAGTGTAGCTGCCGACGGTGATCATGTCGGAACCATCAGAGATCTCTTCAAATACTGTTTTGCTGCCATCAAGTTCGCGTGATTGGTTCACATAAGCCAGTTTTACGGTAGAACCGACCTCAACTGAACCTGAATCTGGCTGCTCTTCGCCCGCAATCATGCGGAACAGAGTTGATTTACCTGCTCCGTTGGGACCGATGATGCCGACAATCGCCCCGGCAGGGATTGCGAAGTTAAGGTTTTCAAACAGTAGCTTGTCACCGTAGCTCTTGGTCACATCGTGAAGCTCAATCACCTTATCGCCCAGACGTGGACCTGGTGGGATGTAGATCTCCTGAGTCTCGTTGCGGGTTTGGAACTCTTTGGAGTTCATCTCCTCAAACTGCTTGAGACGGGCCTTGGATTTTGACTGACGGCCTTTGGCGCCCTGACGCACCCACTCCAGCTCAGACTTGATCGCTTTGCGATGAGCGGCTTCCTGTTTGGCTTCCTGCTCCAGTCGCTTCTCTTTCTGCTCCAGCCAGGAGCTGTAGTTGCCTTCATATGGGATACCGTGGCCACGGTCCAGTTCCAGAATCCAGCCAGCCGCGTTGTCAAGGAAGTAGCGGTCATGGGTGATCGCTACCACCGTGCCCGGATACTCCTGCAGGAAGCGCTCCAGCCAGGCGATAGACTCTGCATCAAGGTGGTTGGTCGGCTCGTCAAGCAGCAGCATATCCGGATGATCGAGCAGCAGGCGGCAAAGTGCGACGCGGCGACGTTCACCACCAGAGAGATTTTTTACCTCTGCATCCCAGGGCGGCAGACGCATCGCATCCGCAGCACGCTCCAGTGCAGTATCCAGATTGTGGCCATCTTTTGCGGTGATCAGGTTTTCCAGTTCTCCCTGACGTTTTGCCAGCGCATCAAAGTCGGCATCGGGGTCGGCATAAGCAGCGTATACTTGGTCCAGTTCGGTCAGCGCACCCTTAACATCGGCCACCGCTTCTTCGACGACCTCACGCACCGTTTTACTGTCATCGAGCTGAGGTTCCTGTGGTAGGTAGCCCACTTTGATGCCGGGCATAGGACGGGCTTCACCAACGATGTCGGTATCAACGCCAGCCATGATGCGTAGTAGTGTCGATTTACCAGCACCGTTGAGACCGAGGACGCCGATCTTTGCACCAGGGAAAAATGAGAGAGAGATATCTTTGAGAATTTCGCGTTTAGGCGGAACGACCTTTCCAACGCGGTTCATCGAATAAACGTATTGCGCCATCTGAACTGACCTTTACTCAATTAAAATTGCTGGCGAAAGTTTACCGTCTGAGGGCTATTTAGGCTAATCCCAAAGGGAAAAAGCGGCAGTTTTATTGGTGAAGCGAACACCAGCGGCTGGTCAGGGTGGTGCCCGGCTTTCTTAGTATTCGGAGCCGGAGCTGCAGATCGTTAAATGAATGGAACTCAGCATTAGCCTGACGGAGTTTCATGTGCCTTTTGGTTACAAAATATCCTATAATACGGCGCAATTTTTCAGCTGTTGGCTGCAATAGGTCGTTTATTACTGAAATCCGTGTTTGCTGCCGGCTACCAATCCCATTTTTACGAGGAAGATTCATGTTTACCAAAGATATGAACATCGCTAGTTATGACTCCGACCTATGGAGTGCAATGCAGTCAGAAGCTCAGCGTCAGGAAGAGCATATCGAACTGATTGCATCTGAAAACTACACCAGCCCTCGTGTTATGGAAGCTCAGGGATCTGTGCTGACCAATAAATATGCTGAAGGCTATCCCGCCAAGCGTTACTACGGCGGTTGTGAATATGTTGACCAGGTTGAAGATCTGGCGATCGATCGCGCTAAGCAACTGTTCGGTGCAACCTTTGCAAACGTTCAGCCTCACTCTGGCTCTCAGGCAAACGCAGCAGTCTACATGGCGCTATGCCAGCCAGGTGATGTTGTGCTGGGTATGAGTCTGGCGCACGGTGGTCACCTGACTCATGGTGCTGCTGTTTCCTTCTCCGGTCGTATCTATAAGGCGTACCAGTACGGTCTGAACCCTGAAACGGGCGAAATCGATTACGCCGAAGTTGAGAAGTTGGCGGTTGAGCACAAGCCCAAGATGATCGTTGCTGGCTTCTCTGCGTATTCTCAGATCGTTGACTGGGCACGTTTCCGCGAGATTGCTGACAAAGTCGGTGCTTACCTGTTTGTTGATATGGCTCACGTTGCGGGTCTGGTTGCGGCTGGAGTTTACCCAAGCCCAATGCAGTATGCTGACGTTGTGACTACCACAACTCACAAGACGCTGGGCGGACCACGTGGCGGTCTGATCCTGTCTGCTCGTGCTGATGAAGAGTTGCAGAAACGTCTTAACTTTGCGGTATTCCCTGAGTCTCAGGGTGGCCCTCTGATGCACGTGATTGCGGCTAAAGCCGTGTGCTTCAAAGAAGCGATGGAGCCTGAGTGGAAAGCGTACCAGGCGCAGGTTGTGAAGAATGCGAAAGCGATGGCTGAAGTATTTATCCAGCGTGGCTTTGACGTGGTATCTGGCGGTACTGAAGATCACCTGTTCCTGCTCAGCCTGATCGGCAAAGAGTACAGCGGTAAGGATGCGGATGCTGCTCTGGGTCGTGCTTACATTACGGTGAACAAGAACTCAGTGCCCAACGATCCACGTTCTCCGTTTGTTACCTCAGTTCTGCGTAT
>JBFEXW010000268.1:0-3231 GCA_041562495.1 Marinobacterium sp.
ACCCACACCTCTCCGACCTCCTGCCACTGCGGGTTCACGTTCGCCGAGGAATCCGTCGCGGCTAGGACGGTCGTCGCATCTGAGCCCGGGCCGTTATGCTGCGGGGCATAATGCCCTGCGCGCAGCGTCCCCCCTGCGTTCGCCGCCGAGACGGCCACCCGCGCAGACACCGCGTAAATCCCGGGCTGGGAGAAATTCAGGTATTCGGGTGAGATCGTCTTAAAGGGAAACCAGCGATGGATCGAGATGATCGATCATCACCTTCAGTCTGATGCACCCCTCCGTTAGCGTAATTTTGTCATCATGCAAAATAGCGTTAGCGATCAGCTTTACACTCTCGACCAGATAATCTCGTTGCCGGGCGGCCTCCTCGGCCTGTTTCTGTTCCGCCGCCTGTATCTGGGCTTTTCGCTCTTGATCTGAACGTATCTGACGGTAGATCACAACCAGCAAGAGTGCGATGATTAGCGAACCGATTACAATTAGCGCGTACGTCCAACCCGTACTCATTAAACAACCTCTGACCCGATACTGATATGTTAGAATTCGATCCCAACGCCCCGATTGGCACTCTGATCAACGAACTCTATCTGAAACCAACAGGGATAGACGAAGCAACTGCTGCAGCGCTTTGCCAACTTCCTGTCGATCAATTCAGCGCCATTCTACGCGGAGAGCTGGCGATGAACCATATGCGTGCCCTCGCTCTGTCACGCGGTTTTAACACCCATATCAGCTTTTTTCAGCGATATATCCCGAAAAAATAATGGTTCAATTGTCAGGCTGGAGAGAGTTGTCTTCTGATCCGTGATAAAATCACCGGCTTTTTAACGATCAGATCCAAGGCACCGATGAACCCCTCTCTTCACTACAACTGGTTTTCAAATATCCGCGGCGACATACTTTCCGGACTGGTAGTTGCGCTGGCACTGATTCCTGAAGCGATCGCTTTCTCCATTATTGCCGGAGTCGATCCTAAAGTTGGTCTGTACGCCTCCTTCTGTATTGCGGTTGTTACCGCGTTCGCCGGCGGCCGTCCCGGGATGATCTCTGCCGCAACCGGTGCCATGGCGCTGCTGATGGTGACTCTGGTTAAGGACCACGGCCTGCAGTATCTGCTTGCAGCGACGCTGCTGACCGGTGTCATTCAGATCATTGCCGGTTATCTGAAACTCGGGTCATTGATGCGTTTCGTGTCGCGTTCCGTTGTGACAGGATTTGTGAATGCGCTGGCGATCCTGATCTTTATGGCGCAGTTACCGGAACTGATCAACGTCACCTGGCATGTCTATGCGATGACAGCAGCCGGTCTGGTTATCATCTACACCTTTCCCTACCTGACCAACAAGATCCCCTCTCCTCTGGTATGCATCCTGCTGCTGACCGCCGTTTCAATGGCACTGGGTCTGGATATACGCACCGTGGGAGATATGGGTGAACTGCCAGATACACTACCAGTTTTTCTCTGGCCAGAAGTTCCGCTTAATCTGGAAACACTGTTTATAATCCTACCCTACTCACTGCCATTGGCGGTTGTAGGTCTGCTCGAATCGCTGATGACCGCGACTATTGTTGACGATCTGACCGACACCCCTTCCGATAAAAATCGTGAATGTAAGGGACAGGGGTTAGCCAACATTTTTGCCGGCATGTTTGGCGGTATGGCGGGCTGTGCGATGATTGGCCAGTCAGTCATTAACGTAAAATCCGGCGGTCGCACCCGTTTATCCACGTTAATCGCAGGCGTTGTACTGCTGATTCTGGTGGTATTTCTTGATCAGTGGGTGTCTCAGATCCCGATGGCGGCTTTGGTAGCGGTGATGATTATGGTTTCAATCGGCACCTTCAGCTGGGAATCAGTTATCAACCTGCGCAAACACCCGATGTCGACCAATATCGTGATGATTACCACCGTGATTGTCGTAGTCGCAACCCACAACCTGGCCTTTGGTGTATTTGCCGGTGTACTGCTCGCGTCTCTGTTCTTCGCCAACAAGGTTGGGCAGTTCCTCTATATTGGACGCGAAGCGGGTGAGAAGCCAAACCAACGAATCTACCGCGTCGTCGGACAGGTGTTTTTCAGCTCCAGCAACAAATTTGGTGATGCCTTCGATTTCAAGGAGGATCTTGATAAGGTAGTGATCGACCTGAGCCGTGCTCACTTCTGGGATATAACAGCCGTTAGTGCACTGGATCGCGTGGTGCTCAAGTTCCGCCGTGAAGGAACCGAAGTCGAGGTATTGGGACTGAACGAAGCCAGCACCACCATAGTCGACCGTTTTGCGGTACATGATAAGCCCGATGCGATCGATGAACTAATGGGCCACTAAGGACTAAAAGAATGACACAGGTGATTGCTTGTATCGATGGTATTGGAGAGCGTGCTGAAGCCGTCTGTGATACTGCGTCTTGGGCGAGCCGTACACTTAATGCTCCGATGCAACTGATACACGTGCTTGATAAGCGCGAATACCCGACAGAGCCAGCGTCGTTATCCGGCGCTATCGGTCTTGGTGCACGTGAATCCCTGCTGGACGAGCTCTCTTCACTCGATGAACAGCGTGGCAAGCTGGCTCGGGAACAGGGCCGACTGATGCTGCAGGCGGCGCTGGAACGTGCCCAGAAAGATCAGGCAGTAACGCCAACGACCTGCCAGCGTCATAGTGATCTGATCTCTACGCTGGAAGAGATGCAACCGGAAACACGCCTACTGGTATTGGGTAAAGGCGAGCACGGCGATCTGCTGGGTGGTCATCTGGAACCGGCAATTCGTGCCCTGCACCGCCCGATACTGGTCACCGATCGTGCGCTTCGCTCCCCGAAGAAATTCCTGCTGGCTTATGATGGCAGCGCCTGCTCCCGTAAAGCACTGGATATGGTCGCAACGAGTCCGCTGTTAAAGTCAGCCACCTGCGAGCTTATCTACATAGGTCCCGCTACTTTTGATATCCGCAAAGAGATGGATGAGGCGCAGAACACCCTTCAGACCCAGGGTTTTCAGGTAAACACCCAGGTACTGGCAGGCGAGCCTGAAGAGATTATTCTGCAACAGGCGATGGCAACCGGGGCTGAGTTATTAGTGATGGGTGCCTACGGTCATAGCCGCATCCGCCAGTTGCTGGTTGGCAGCACAACCAGTACCATTCTGCGCCGCTGTGCTATACCTTTACTTCTGCTGAGATAAGAACTGGCACGATCCGTAAACGGATAGTGCCTAGAATAGCACCGTAG
>JBFEXW010000269.1:0-3227 GCA_041562495.1 Marinobacterium sp.
CGTTTACCGAATGGAATATTGAAGGCGATAGCGCAGCGGAGTTTGAAGAGCTTTGTAACCGTATCCACCGGGTCGATATGCAGATCTATATTGCGGATTATCAACATCTGGGAATGCCGGTGTGTCGGGTGTTGGTACCGGGTATGTCCGAGCTTTATCCGGTCGACGAGCTGGTCTGGCGCAACAACAACACCGCAAGCGTTCTGCGTGGCCCGATGTTTAATGAGGATGATCTGGATACAGAGGAGGCAGCAGACCTGCTTGATGAACTGGAGCATCTGGGTATAAATGATCAGTCTAATCTGGCGCGTGTGCTAGGTATTCTCGCAGATGCGAATAGCCGCTGGGGTCATATGAGTGTGCTGGAAGCGAAACTTCTGTTGGCGCTGAAAGCACAGAACTTCGACCTATCGCTTGGCTATTGTACGGCTCTGCTGGATAGTGAAAACTTTGGCGTTACTAAGCGCCGGGAGTACAGCTGTCTTCATAAACTGCTTAGCGTTAAAGTGGACAAACAGAGAGAAAACGAAGCCTACGACAGAGTGCTGGCCGGACTTTATGGTGAGCCGGATCTGAATGCAGCAAAATCATTAATCGCAGGCGTGAATCTCTTTCAGGATCTAACGGTAATCGATGGTTCGTTATCTCGGTTCGAAGAACATCAGGCGATGTTATCGCTGTATCGGAGACTTCAGACGCAGCACGATAGCAACGTTCCGGCTGACAGATAGTCGATTAGTTCCTCTAATTAAGCTGATATTTCTGATAGTAATCAATTTGTAAAACTGTACCTGGGTACAATGTTTTTTACCCCTAAAGCTCTTATGGTTACTCCTAGGATCAAAGAATCTAATTGGGGTAATAACAATGAGCATTGCAATCGGTACAGTTAATTTTCTGGTTGGTGAAGTATTCGCAGTAGCCGCAGATGGCGCAGAGCGCGTACTTCAGCTTGGCGATGTAATTCTTAGCGATGAAATTATTCGTCCATCGGCGGGCGGCGAGATCGAAATCTCTTTGCTTAACGGTGAAAGCGCAGTAGTAGCTGCTGGCGAAAGCTGGAGTGGCGTTGAAGCACTGTCACCCGAGATGCTTGCTCAGCTTCAGGTTGAAGCCGGTCCTATAGGTACAGTTAACTCCGTAAGCGGTAATGTCGTTGCAGTTGGCGCAGATGGTTCTGAGCGGGTGCTGTTACCCGGAGACCCAATCTACGCCGATGAAACAATTCGTACCGGTCCTGATGCCTTTGCAGAAGTAAACATGAACAGCGGCGGTAGCCCTGTTGTAGTTGAAAACGGCCAGAGCTGGCTGGCAACAAGCGACACCTTTACCCCATCAAGTGAGTTTGATCAGACCGCTGCGACCTCAGATGTAAATGCTCTGCAACAAGCGATTCTGGCAGGTGTCGACCCCACACAGGTAGCTGAAGCAACTGCAGCAGGTGGAGCCCCAGCTGCTGGTGGAACCACAACGACCGATGGCGGTGGATCAAGCTTTGTATCTCTGGATCGTACCGGTGGAGAAGCGACTCCAGATGCTGGTTACGATACAGGTACGTTTACAACCTCGGTAACTACGCCTGAAGATCAGCAGCCCGTTCCTCCTACTATTAGTCTGACTCTGTCGCTGCAATACCCTAATGAACCAACTGGTACAGAACCTACGCCAGAAAACCCAATTATTGTCACGCCTCAGGGGGTGCGCATCCTTGAAGGAACCAATGTTACTCAGACTCAAGGTGGCGTTACCTATGGTGATCGCGAAGTAACCTTTTATCTGAATCTCGATAAGCCATCGGCAGTTCCTGTTACGGTTACTTATACCCTTACTGAAGGTGCAGGTGCGCAGGATACCAATGGTGGTGATAATCCTGATGATTGGTATAACGGTGATAATACCGTCACAGTTACTATCCCTGCAGGTACGACTAGCTTCCCCGTGACTCTGCATGTGGTAGAAGATGATCTGGTCGAAGATAACGGTATCTTTAACGTTGTCATTGTTGATGCTATTGGCGCGAATATCGACCCGAATGCCAATGCTGCAACAGTCACAATCGTTGACGATGATACAAGCCCTCCAACTATCGAAATAAATGCATATCAGCCGCAGGATCAAGACGGTCCAGGCCCTATCACGCCACAGGATAATGTGGCTGATGGTGAAGACGTATATGACGATGCTGCCGCTGGACGCGTTTATGAAGCAGGATTGCCGTCAGGATCAGGTGAAGGTCCTACTTATACAACCGTGACTGGTAGCCTTAATCTTTCTGACCCCGATGGCGTTGATACGCTCCAAACATTAACGGTTGATGGCACTAACCTTGAGCTTGCTTCGATAGTGGGCCAGAACGTCGGAAATCTATATTTCACCGGTTACTCTAATGGCGTGCTGAGTTACGAATATCGCTTGGAAGCGGGTGATCAACTTAACCATGTTGACGATACAAGTACCGCAGTTGATGAAGGTAAAGAACTGCTTGATGTCTTCAATGTGTCTGTTACTGATGTGGATGGTAAGCAGTCAGGTACTGCTAAGTTAACGATTACTATTGTTGATGATGTGCCATCATTGACAGTTACGGTGACGGATCCTACGGCCGGAAACTTGCAGACTTCAGATGCGGGTGGCAGTGATACTCAGGAATACGCTGGCGCGTTTGTTTGGAACGAAACAGCCGGAGCTGATAGTGCGACGCTGGGCGCGGTAAGCTATGCGTTGAGTGTTAGCGGTGCGGGAGTTGATTCAGGTCTGAATACAGCTGGTGGTGCAGATGTTTACCTGTATAACGTCAACGGTACGGTTGTGGGTAGTACATCGACCACGGCACCAACAGATACCACAGGTGCGGTGTTCACACTGAGTGTAAGCAGTACTGGTACGGTGACGCTGACACAGAACGGTGCGTTATCTCATGGTGGTGAGTTGGAGTCGGGTTCAGATGCTACTTTTGATGGCACCTATGCAGATGACATTCTGACGCTGGCGAATGGTCTGGTGAAACTGTCCGCGACGGCTACGTTGACTGATGCGGATGGTGATAGCTATACCGAGACAGGTGAGATTGACCTGGGTGGCAATGTCAGCTTTACGGACGTAGGGCCGACACTGAGTGTAACCGTGACGGATCCTACGGCCGGAAACTTGCAGACTTCAGATGCGGGTGGCAGTGATACTCAGGAATACGCTGGCGCGTTTGTTTGGAACGAAACAGCCGGAGCTGA
>JBFEXW010000270.1:0-3212 GCA_041562495.1 Marinobacterium sp.
AAAAGGCTAGATCTTCACTGAAACAGCTGGCGAGTTTGCGTAAAGTGCAGATTTTACTGTCACAGAATAAGACAGATGAGGCTGAGAAGCAGTTGTCTGGTGTTAGTGAGGCGACCTATAAGAGTTTCTATTTTGAACTTAAAGGGGATCTCTCTTTCGCGCAGGGCGATAAGGGTGCGGCTCGTGACGCATATTCGACGGCGATGGAGTCCAGTGATCCTCAGACGCGTTCACTGATTCAGATGAAGTTTGATGATCTAGCTGAGGGAGATGCCTGAAAATGAGGTTCCTTGCACGTTGCGTAGTTCTGGTTCTAAGTGCATCGCTGGTAGCGGGTTGTGGTCTCTGGTCAAAAGAGGACAGAAGGCAGCCGCAGGCGTTGGTCGATTTTGTGCCTGAAAAAGCGCTTCGTAGTAAATGGAGCGTTGATATAGGTACAGGTTTTGGTGATCTTTATCATCAGAGTCGCCCGGCTGTGACAGAAACAGGAATCTATATTGCTGATTCGGCGGGACGTGTCTCATCTTATGCGGTTGATACAGGAAAGACCCTGTGGGCCCAGGATGTTGGTACGGCGGTGAGTGCGAGCGCAGGCGCAGGGTTTGGGATCGTTGCTGTAACGCTGCAATCTGGCGAGCTAGTGGCGTTGCGAGCTGATAATGGCGCAGAGTTGTGGCGTACCCAGCTGGCATCCGAAGTTCTGGCTCAACCTCAGATCAATGCTAGTAAAGTCGTTGTGCAGATGGTGAATGGACAGGTGGCTGCGCTTGATCGGGTAACCGGAGAGCAGCTCTGGGTATATGATGCGCAGGAGCCGGCTCTCTCACTGAGGGGGACCGGTACTCCGCTGTTGCTGACTGATGGAGTGCTTGCCGGATTTGCTAACGGTAAGGTTGTAGCGCTCGCGATAGGTTCAGGAACGCCAGTCTGGGAGATTCGCGTCTCTGAAGCTACAGGTCGTTCGGAACTGGAGCGTCTGGTTGATCTGGATGGGCGTTTCCTTGTGTCAGGTGATCGGGTGTATACCGGTGGTTACCAGGGGCGTTTGGTAGCCATGAATCCGGCAAACGCGTCGATGGTCTGGACTCGAGATATTTCAACCTACCGAAGCCTCGCTGCAGGTTTTGGCAATATTTATGTTTCTGAAGCGGATGGAGCGGTAGAAGCCTTTGATGCAGCTTCTTCTGCCAGCGTTTGGCGTAATGCTGAATTTGCCTACCGTAACCTCGGTTCCCCGGCTGTACTGGGTAATGAGGTGATCGTTGGTGATGGTTATGGTTATCTGCATATTTTGTCTCAGACCGATGGGCATATGGTAGGTCGTTACCATGTGGATAGTTCGGCCATCTATGCAGAGCCAGTTGTGGTTAACGACACTATCTACGTATTGAGTAATTCGGGTCGTTTGAGCGCGCTGTCACTAGATTAGCGCGTATCGTTTGGACGTTGGCGGTGGTCTGCTTGAGTAGATTGCCGCCTTTATTTTTTGGTGGCCAAGATGGTTCCAGTGATTGCCCTGGTGGGGCGCCCCAATGTTGGGAAATCAACTCTATTTAACCGACTGACGCGTTCGCGGGATGCGTTGGTTGCTGATCTGCCTGGACTTACGCGAGATCGAAAATATGGTGAAGGCCGTATAAGTGAGCGTGAGTTTATCGTGGTGGATACCGGTGGTATCTCTGGAGATGAAGCAGGTATCGATAAGGTAATGGCAGAGCAGTCGCTACAGGCGATTGAAGAATCTGACATTGTGCTGTTTCTCGTCGATGGTCGTGCCGGGTTGAATCCGGCTGACGAGATGATCGCAAATCACCTGCGTCGCCAGAATAAATCGATATATTTGGTTGTTAATAAGACAGATGGTGTTGATCCGGATGTTGCCAGGTCTGAATTTTTCTCGCTGGGGATGGATACGCCATTGGCGATCGCAGCTTCCCATGGGAGAGGGGTGACGCAGCTGATCGACTATGTCCTCGACGAAGCTGGCGTGCCTGTACCGGAAGAGAGCGAAGGGGAAGAGGAGCAGCAAAGCGATGATATAAAAATCGCGATTGTCGGTCGGCCCAACGTCGGTAAATCTACATTGGTTAACCGTATGCTCGGTGAAGATCGTGTCGTGGTTTTCGATCATGCGGGTACAACCAGGGATAGCGTATATATCCCCTATGAGCGTGATGAACAGCTCTATACCCTAATAGATACCGCAGGTGTGCGTCGCCGACGCCAGGTTACCGAGGCGGTCGAAAAGTTTTCGATCATCAAAACGCTGCAGGCGATCAAAGATGCTAACGTGGTTATTAGTGTTATCGATGCCCGGGATGGAGTGACCGAGCAGGATCTGCATATGCTCGGGTTTGTCATTGATTCTGGTCGCGCTCTGGTTGTCGCCCTGAATAAATGGGATGGCATGGATGCTGAACAGAAAGATACAGTTAAGGAGCAGGTGAAGCGACGTTTAGGTTTTGCTGACTTTGCTCGTTTCCATTTTATTTCGGCGAAACATGGCACTGGAGTAGGTGATCTGTACCGTTCCGTGAATGAAGCCTATGAATTCGCGATGAAAAAGTGGTCAACCAATCAGTTAACCAAGCTTCTGGAAGATGTTGTTGCAGATCATCAGCCACCGGCAGTCAATAACCGTCGAATCAAACTGCGTTATGCGCATCAGGGCGGATCTAACCCGCCAATTATTGTGGTTCACGGTAACCAGACTGATGCCCTACCGGGATCATACAAACGTTATCTCGAAAATCGCTTTATAAAATACCTTAAGGTTCGCGGTACGCCGATCCGATTCGAATTCCGTACCGGTTCAAACCCTTTTGCTGGAAAGGTCAATAAACTGACTGCGCGCCAGTTAGCTAAAAAAGAGCGCAGCAGGCAGCATATCAAGGATATGAAGAAGCGCGAAAAGGATAAAAAACGTCGCGGATAAAAAAGTTTTCTCCGGGGCGTTGACAGGCATCTTCAGAACTGTAAAATGCGCCCTCTCTTCAACGCACTGTTATTCGTAACCTTGTAGCTGATAGAGAATAAGCTATTGATTATCAAAATATTTTTTTAATTTGATGGCTTGGGTTTAGCGGATTTCGTGATTGTTTTCAGTAGAGATAAAAAAACGAAATAAAGCGCTTGACTCTGAAACTGAGGTCGGTAAGATACGCACCTCGCTTGAGACGACGGATTAGCGGTAACGCAGAGTCACTCAGGCA
>JBFEXW010000271.1:0-3194 GCA_041562495.1 Marinobacterium sp.
CCTGAGAAAACAGGGTTATGAAGTGATTGGTGTGAGCACCGATACTGAGCAGAAACACCAGAACTTTATCGCCAAGTATGATCTGCCATTTCCTCTGATCGCGGATACCGATCATAAGGTGCATGAGGCTTATGGCACCTGGCAGCTCAAGAAAAACTACGGCAAAGAGTATATGGGCACAGTGCGTACGACATTCGTGATCGATGAGCAGGGCGTGATTACCGATATCATCAGCAAAGTGAAGACCAAAGAACATACCAGCCAGATTCTCGCTGACTGATCTCTTACCCCTCTTTCTATTCTCAGATGGAGGGGGTTGCTTCCTCGGAGTGCGGCCAGGCATTCACAACAGCTTTAACCAGCGTTGCCAACGGGATAGCGAAAAATACGCCCCAGAACCCCCACAACGAGCCGAATACCAGTACCGACACAATAATCGAAACAGGATGCAGGTTAACCGCTTCAGAGAACAGTAGCGGAACCAGAACGTTCCCATCCAACGCCTGAATGATGCCGTAGGTAATCATCAGGTACATAAACTCGCTGCTCCAGCCCCACTGGAAGAAAGCGATCAGCGCCACCGGCAGCGTTACAACCGCCGCACCTATATAGGGTATCAATACCGACAAACCCACCAGTAATGCCAGAAGTGCTGCATAGTTGATTCCCAATATCGCAAAGGCAACATAGGTAGTCGCTCCCACGATTAGGATCTCAATCGCTTTACCACGAATATAGTTCGCTATCTGGTCATCCATCTCGTGCCAGACCTGATCCAGCATTTCACGTTTTTCCGGTAGCGCAGCGGTCCAGCCTCGAATCAACTGATCGCCATCTTTGAGGAAGAAGAACACCAGAATCGGCACCAAAACGAGATAGATCAGCAGTGTCATTACACCAGTCACTGAGCTGAGCGAAAGACTGAGAAGCCACTGACCCATTTTTGAAACTTCAGTTGCGGCCGCTCCAATCAGCTGTCGCACCTGAGACTCCGAAACCAGATCAGGATATTTCTGCGGTATCAGAAGTAGCAGATTCTGCACCTCGGCCACCATTCTTGGCAGTTCGTTAAACAGGTTAACTGACTGACGCCAGGCGATAGGCATCACAAACAGCAGGAAAGCTGTGACAAAACCGACAAAGGCAAAAAAGACGATAAGAATCGCAGGCAGGCGCCCCAGCCCCACGCGAGTCATTCGATTAACTCCGCCCTGCATCATGAAAGCAAATATCAGCCCGGCAAATACGGGAATCAACGCACCACCAAGAAACCAGATCACCAGCCCGGCGGCAAACAGCAGCAAGAACAGTAACAGAGCCTCCTCATTTGAGAAATATCGCTCTATCCATTTACTGAAAATCTTCTGCATTCTAAATCCTTACCCTCGGCGCAGCAGGTGAATATATACGCTATCTATTTCTGTCGTTGATATCAGCTCATGCGGTGATAGCTCGGCATAGGCTTTAAAGTCTCGTACAGAGCCCGCATCGGTAGCTTCTACTTCAAGAACCTGCCCCGACTCCATGCTGTTAAGTGCCTGTTTTGCCTTCAATAGAGGCATAGGACAATTCAGCCCCTTGGCATCCAGTCTTACATCTATAGCGATCTCTGTCATACTCTAGTCAGTCAATTTTGCTAGCCTCGCGGCAATGTACCGCAGATCACTAATAAAGGCTATGGAAGGAGTATCGCATTGCGCGTTAAAACGCTACTGCTGGCAACCCTTTTAACGGTTCAGACAGCCTTTGCAGAACTGCCAAATCTTGGCGGAGCCAACACCTCTTCTGCTCAGTTACAGCATGAATATGAACTGGGAAAAGTCTGGGTCCGGCTGATAAAGTCCCAAACCAGTCTCGATACAGACCCCGTTATCAATGCCTATATCAAGCAGCTCTGCTGGCGACTGGTACCTTACTCTGCCCTGCTTGACCGCCGACTGGAGGTGCTGGTCATTGATAAGCAGGAGACCAATGCTTTTGCGGCGCCCGGTGGAATTATCGGAATCCATACTGGATTGCTGTCGGCGAGCCGCCATGAGGATGAGCTGGCGTCAGTCATAGCGCATGAATTCGCTCATCTTAGTGAAAGACACTACGCTCAGCAGCAGAACGCCAGCGATAAAAACGCGCCGCTTATTCTCGCCGGTATGTTGGGAGGTTTGCTACTGAGCGGTATAAATCCCAATCTGGGTGCCGCTGCGATAAATGGAACGATCGGAGCGTCTGCAGCTGCGCAACTCTCTTTCAGCCGACAAAATGAGCTTCAGGCCGATCAGGCTGGAATGAAAATACTAATCGCTGCCGGTTTTGATCCGCAGGCAATGCCCCGTATGTTCTCGCTTCTGCAAAACGCCAACCGTTTTGCTGGAAATCAGATTCCCGAATTTCTGCGCACCCACCCGGTCACGCAATCAAGAATCGTTGACTCTACAAACCGCGCGGCAGAGTTTCCACGAACCCAGATTCAAATCGAGGATCCTGACAGCTATCTGATCGCCAAAGTGCGGGCACAACTGCATTTCCATGAGCCTAAACAGGAGGAGATATCGGAGAAAGAGGTTCTGCTTTACGATTTCTATCAGGCTACTAATGCGGCTAATCAAGCGTCCGCAGAAAAGGCCTTTTCCAAGCTGCCTGAGAGTCTGCAGAACCACCCCTGGGTTACTCTGGGGAAAACAGAACTCAGTGTGAACCTTAACCATCTAACGCAGGCTAAAACGCAGATCGATGAGCTTTATGCGCTCTACCCTGATGATCATGCAATTAAACGTGCAACGGCTGATATCTGGGTCAAAACCGGTGCCCACAAGGACGCTCTGCAACTTTACCGCGAGCTGATACGGGAAACTCCTTCAGATCCTGACCTCTGGTATCAGACGGCAGAGATTTACGGACTGCTGAACGAAACAAGTCTACTTCACCGCGCCCGAATTGAGTACTTTCTGACTCGCGGAGATATAGATCTGGCGTTAAGACAGGTCGAATTTGCCCGTCGCGATGCAAAAAATGATAAAGCACAGCTAAGTTGGCTGAATCAGCGCGAAGCGGAAATCTTCGCGCTGCGGGAGGATATGGATCGACTGCTTAAATAACCAGACAGCAATCAGTTAGGTTTAAAGCTCAGCATCCGTTCGAGAGGTTTCAGCGCTGCCAGACGCAGAGCTTCATCTATATGAACCTCCTCTTTACCCTGC
>JBFEXW010000272.1:0-3178 GCA_041562495.1 Marinobacterium sp.
ACTGATCAATCAGGTGGCCGAAAATCTGGCCGAATTTCCTCAGGCGGGTATTGCTACACTGGCGGAACCGATCAGCACCAAAACCGATCTGCTCAATCCGAACGTTGTTAAGGTTGTGACTAACCATCTGGAGATGGCACTCTACTTCAGTCGCGCCCCGATCGCTTTTCCGCGTGACCAGATGCAGGCAGGACTGGCAGAGCAGCTACCGGACACCTTCCCCTGGCGCCGACATATAGGGATGTATGCCTATCGTGTTGAGTTCCTCAACCGCTATGTCAGTTGGGCACCGGCCGCTGTTGAGGAGATAGAGTGTCTTGAGCAGCTAAGAGCGCTCTGGCACGGTGTGGATATCCATGTGGCTGATGCATTGGTAGCACCACCTATTGGTGTGGATACGCCGGAGGATCTGCAGCGTTTACGCGTGCTTCTTGAGGAGTCATCCGGTGGCAATTAAGGTGCTGTTTGTCTGTCTGGGTAATATCTGTCGTTCACCGACGGCTGAAGCGGTATTCCGATCACGAGTGTCAGAGCTGCTTGAAATTTCGCAGCTTGTTGAGATCGATTCTGCGGGTACGGCAGGCTGGCACAGTGGCAGTGCGCCTGATCCGCGCTCCCTTCAGATCGGTGCAACACGCGGATATGATCTGGAATCACTGCGTGCCCGTCAGGTCAAAGCAGGCGATTTTGATCAGTTTGATTACATTCTGGCGATGGATCAGCAGAATCTGACTGATCTTGAAGCGATCAGGCCAGCGCACTTTTCCGGACATCTCGGGCTGTTTCTTGACTTCGCCGACAGCAGTAAACGGGAAGTTCCAGACCCTTATTACACCTCGGGTGATCAGGGGTTCCATGAGGTGATCGACCTTATTGAGTCGGCTAGTGACGGGCTGATTGTTCGTATCAAGGATCAGTTAGTGTGACGCCTGAAATCGAATCAAAGGTTTCGCTTAAGCCGCTAAACACACTGGGTCTGACATCAACGGCAGAGTTTTTTACCAAGCTTTCTGATCAGTCTCAGCTTCCCGGGATACTTGAGTGGATTAGCAGCCGTAACGCTGCGGTGCTCTGGCTTGGTGGAGGGAGTAATCTGGTGCTGGCTGAATCGATTCCTGGACTGGTTGTTCAGGTTTCGCTGAAGGGTATTGAACTTGTATCTGAACGGGATCAGCAGGTCTCCGTTGAGGTTGCTGCGGGCGAGAACTGGCACGATTTTGTACTCTACTGCGTTAACCAGAACCTGCATGGGCTTGAAAATCTTGCGCTGATTCCGGGTACTGTAGGTGCGGCGCCGGTGCAGAATATCGGTGCCTATGGTGTTGAAGCGGGAGATCTGATCGATGCAGTCGAGGTTCTTGATACGCAGACAGGGACGACGCTCTGGTTAAACCGCGACAACTGTCAGTTTGCTTACCGTGATTCTCTGTTTAAACGTAGTACAGGGCGCTATCTGATCCTGAAAGTAAGGTTCCGCCTGTCACGTTGTTATACACCCAATCTCAGCTATGCAGCGTTAAGATCACAACTTGAGCAGCAACAGACCCCGGAACCAACACCGCAACAGTTGGTGGAAGCTGTGTGTGCGGTGCGAAGATCAAAGCTACCTGATCCGGAAGTATTGAGTAACGCCGGAAGCTTTTTTAAAAACCCCGTTGTATCGTCGGAAATTTTTGACGCACTGGAAAGGGAGTATCCCAATATTCCAAACTATCCAGACGAAAATGGGATCAAGCTGGCGGCAGGCTGGCTAATTGACCAATCCGGCTGGAAAGGTAAACAGCTGGCAGGTGTCGGCGTTCACCGGGATCAGGCGCTGGTGCTGGTTAACTATGGCGAGGCAACACGGCAGCAGATTGAATCTCTGGCGAGAGAGATTCAATCTTCGGTACAAAAGATGTTCGGCGTTTCGCTTGAACAGGAGCCTATCCCTTATCCCTGAAAATTTCCAAACTAATTCTGGCTGTCGTGCGATCCAAAATTACGCGCGGCTTCAGCCCACTCGTTGAGCTGGCGCTGAACGCGCCCGTTAACACTATTCGGTGGATAAAGCCCATCTTTTCCAGCGCTTCCAGCGGCTCTGTCAAATAGCAGCTCAATCAGTTGATCCAGTGTGCTGACTGCGTGGATCGAAAATTCCCCCCGTTCGCAGGCATCGACTACCATCTGATCGAGAATCAGGTGAGGCTCATTGGTTGCCGGAATAATCACTCCCTGCTCACCGGTCAATCCGCGGGCCTGACAGAGTTCGAAGAACCCTTCAATCTTTTCGTTAACGCCTCCAATCGCCTGAACTTCCCCAGCCTGATTGATCGAGCCGGTTACTGCGAAGCTCTGTTTAATTGGCAGGCCACTGATTGCCGAAAGCAAGGCACAGAGTTCAATGGCTGAAGCACTGTCACCATCCACAGGACCGTAGGACTGTTCAAAGGTCAGGCTGGCATTTAACGACAGTGGCTGGTTACGAGTGTAGCGGGCGCCGATACAGGCGCTAAGTATCATCACCCCTTTGGTGTGCAGCGGACCACCCAGTTTGGTTTCCCGTTCTATATCGAGCATGCGACCACTACCTATCCGGGCAGTTGCCGATATACGGTTGGGTTTGCCAAAGCGCTGATCGCCGAGTTCAAAGATTGCTAAACCGTTTGCTTGCCCAACAGCCGTCCCTTCGGTCTGGATATGCAGGATACCGCGCTCAATTTGTTGTTGAAGCAGTTCGGAAAGCTGGCTGCAGCGGTAGCGTTGATCAATGAGCGCTTTTTTAACATGCTCAGCAGAAACCTGAGATGCACCACGGCTGAGTGCCCAATAGCTTGATTCGCGTAGCAGATCGAGAAGTCGTCCACGATTCAGTGACAGTTTGTCGCTATCATCCATCTCCCGCGAGCTCTGCTCAACAATCGCTTCCAGTGCACTGCGGTCAAAATGCGCCAGACCCTCTTCGCGTACCAGCATTGATATCAGCCCAAGGAAGTTCTCGAGATTGTCCCGGTCGCGATCAAACCCCTCGGAAAAATCTGCATACACCTTAAACAGTGTGCTGAATTCAGGATCGTAGGCTTTCAGCAGGTAGTAGAGACGTCGGTCACCTATTAATACCACTCTGAGATTAAGTGGAATAGGTTCAGGGTCAAGTGAACGTGTTCCGCCGATGCCGTAGATCTTCTCAAGCGGATCA
>JBFEXW010000273.1:0-3177 GCA_041562495.1 Marinobacterium sp.
ACGCTTGGTTTCATCCTGCCGACCCACTCCTGGGCGCAGGAAGGGACTGAGCCGCAGACCAAAACAGCGGAAGATCTGCCACTCGAAGATCTGCGTATGTTTGCTGAGGTGTATGGCCGGATCAAGAGTGCCTACGTCGAACCGATCGATGATCGTAAACTGTTGGAAGATGCGATCCGCGGAATGGTTGCAGGACTGGATCCTCACTCATCCTATCTGGCTCCCGATGATTATGCCGCGCTGCAGGAGCATACCACTGGGCAGTTTGGTGGTCTGGGTATCGAAGTGGGTATGAAGGATGGTCTGATTCATGTTATTGCGCCGATTGATGATACGCCGGCCCAGAAAGCGGGTATCCAGTCCGGGGATCTGATCTCTCGGATAGATGACACTCCGGTTCAGGGGATGTCGCTCAGTGAAGCAATTGATCTGCTGCGTGGCAGTATTGGTAGCAAGATAAAGCTCCGCGTACTGCGTCAGGGAGCAGATGCGCCGCTTGAGTTTGAACTGACCCGGGCCGCGATTAAGGTCACCAGCGTAAAGAGTCGTCTGCTCGCTGATGGCTACGGTTATGTACGTATCAGCCAGTTTCAGTTGAATACAGGAGAAGATCTGGCCACAGCAATCGAGAAACTGTCGAAAGAGCACCCGCTTGAAGGTTTGGTGCTGGATCTGCGTGATAACCCCGGTGGTGTGCTGCAGGCCGCTGTCGAGGTGGCAAATGCCTTTGTTGATCAAGGGCTGATTGTTTATACCGAGGGGCGTATCGATCGTTCGGCGCTTAAGTTCGCTGCTAAGAGTGAGATGCTGCTCGATAAGAGGGTTCCGGTTATCGTGCTGATTAACGGTGGATCCGCGTCAGCCTCAGAGATCGTAGCGGGTGCGCTTCAGGATCAGGATCGTGCGGTGATTATGGGAACCCAGAGCTTTGGTAAAGGCTCAGTACAGACCATTCTGCCACTTGCGGGCAATCGTGCAGTTAAGATCACGACCGCACGTTATTTTACGCCCAATGGCCGTTCAATTCAGGCACAGGGGATAACGCCGGATATTCAGATTGAAAACCGTGCGTTGGGCGCTGTGGGTGAAACGGGGGAGATGGTCCGCGAAGCTGATCTTAACCGGCATCTGGAAAATGCTACGCAGAATCAGCAGGCCGGCTCTAAAGCCGACGTGGGAGATGATTTTCAGCTGTATCAGGCCTATAGCCTGTTGAAGGCACTCAATATCCTGACAGCCAAAACGACACCTTAACTGCTGCGTGATGAGTGAATGAGGCCTCAGTACTGGAAAGCTCTGCGGCCTTTTTCTTTTAAGGTGCGGGCTCGTCTATCTTGCCAGCGCGGCAGACAGACCAGCCAGTGAAGAACTGCCCGACCACCATTGCCATCAACAGGTAGAGTGGCAGGTGCCAGTTGGATTGCAGATCGTAGATCGCGCCAATCATACTTGGACCGACAGATGCCAGCAAATAGCCTGCGCCCTGCG
The DNA here is from genome assembly GCA_041562495.1 of Marinobacterium sp. Taxonomy (GTDB): domain Bacteria; phylum Pseudomonadota; class Gammaproteobacteria; order Pseudomonadales; family Balneatricaceae; genus Marinobacterium_E. The sequence continues at coordinate 1,489 of JBFEXW010000273.1, forward strand.
TCAGAGCAGAGAGCGCAGTGGCCTGACGCATATCGTTTGATTTAAGTGCAAACAGAACCAAGCACAGACTCAGTGAGCTGCCGCCATGAATCCCAAGAAACACCATCCACAGCTGTGCATAGGCATCAGGACTGAACTGCAGCCCTGCAAGCCCGGCGAGGCCAAAGACTGCAATCATCAGATTGATCGGGCGCTGGGAGCGCATTCTGGCGGCAACAATCGGTACGATCAGGCTGAACGGAATACTGAGCAGCGTCAGCATTGAGGAGAGTGTACCCGCTTCGCTATCGCTGTATCCTGCGTCCATAAAGATCCGCGGCATCCAGGTGGCCAGCACATAGAACACCAGCGACTGCAGTCCCATAAAGAGAGCCAGCGCCCAGGCACGAGGAATCCTCCACACCGCTTTGCTGACACCCGGCTGGGAGTGCGGTTCAAATCGTATTCTCAACATGGGTAGCCAGAGCAGTACCACAAGGAGTGGCAGGGCAGCCCAGACTGCCAGCGGAGCCTGCCAGGATTGGAACTGATCTCGTAGCGGAATCGCAAAGTAGACACTCAGCGTAGCGCCCAGTGTCAGTACCAGTGAGTAGAGTCCGGTAAGTGTACCGCTCTGCCGCGGGAACAGCCCCTTAACCAGCCCAGGAATCAGTACGTTAAGAATCGCGACCCCGGTGCCCAGTAGAAAGGTACCGAGCACCATCATTGGATAGCTGTCAGCCAGTCGCAGCCCTGCACCCATGCTAATCACAAGCAACGCACCCAGAACGACCCGGAGCGGCGATATCTTGTTCGCCAGCCAGGGCACTGCGATTGATACGCCAGCGAAACAGAGCAGGGGCAGGGTCATCAGAAAGCCAAAGGCAGCGGCTGAGATATCGAGCGAAAAGCGAATATCTTCAACCAGCGGACCGATAACGACCAATCCGCCTCGCAGGTTGCTGGCGGCCAGCATCAATGCCAGCAGAGCACCGAAAAACGCCAGCGGCCGGCCATCAAAATGACCTTTTACGCCCGCGTGGCTCATAGAGTGGATTGCCTGAACAGACCCTGAGCAAGACGCGACCACTGTTCTGGCCAGAACTCCGTGGGTTTGCGTTTAAACTCGGAGCGGACATACTGGCGTATCCGCCCTTCAGCCGTCGCCAGTATCAGATTGGCCGCGGAGCCGGCAGGAATATCAGTACGTATGCCATCACGCAGCTCCGCTTCTCTCAGTGTCTGTTTGAGCTGCGTTTCAAGGCGTTCAAACAGCTGATTAACCTGAATTCGCAGTCGGTCGGTTTCTCCCGCCAGTGCATCGCCCGTCAGGATGCGTGCCATGCCCGGATTCTTCTCAACAAAGGCAAGTAGCAGTGTCATCATCTGCTCGCATTGACGTGAGCCTTTGGCGTCAGACTGGGTGATAATCTTTACACGTGAGAACAGGGTCTCCTCAATGAAGTTGATCAGACCCTCAAACATCCGCGCTTTGCTGGGGAAGTGACGATAGAGTGCTGCTTCAGAGACACCCACCTCTTTCGCCAGTGCAGCGGTGGTGATCCGCTGTCCTGGATTTACCTCCAGCATCTGGGCTAACGCCTGAAGAATCTGCTCACGTCGGGATACTTTCTGCTCGGTCATGCGTTCACCTTCAGTGATTTGGTCGTGATCAGGGTGCCGACACCCTCATCGGTGAAGATCTCCAGC
>JBFEXW010000274.1:0-3166 GCA_041562495.1 Marinobacterium sp.
TCAGCTAAGTGCCGAATCAAAAACACGTCCGGGCGGATACAGTGAAGATGCACCGGAAGATGCACTTGAGCAGTTTATGGTGGGGGACGAGAGACCTGTCGAACAGGTCGCGGATATGATCAGACAAGCAGGGCTTGAACCGATCTGGAAAGACTGGGATCCAGCCTATTCCTCTGCTTATTAAGAAGACTGGAGAGGGCCGGCCAATCAAGACCGCCGCTCTCCGTACAGTTTGGTCTATAGCTGTTCCGCGCGAGCTGCTTTAAGCGTATCCGCGATCAGGAACGCCAATTCCAGTGACTGGTCGGCATTAAGGCGCGGATCGCATTGAGTAATGTAACGATCTGCCAGAGCGTTTTCAGTAATCTGGTAAGCGCCGCCAACACATTCGGTAACGCTGTTACCCGTCATCTCAAAGTGCACACCACCAGCATAGCTGCCCTCTGAACGGTGAATCTCGAAGAAAGACTTCATCTCACTCAGAATCGCATCAACACTGCGGGTTTTATAGCCATTTGATGCTTTGATGGTGTTTCCGTGCATAGGATCAGAACTCCAGAGTACATTTGCACCCATGCCATTAACTGCGCGTAGCAGAGCTGGGAGATGGTCGCCGATTTTCTCAGCCCCCATGCGTACAATAAGATTGATCCTGCCTGCATCATTATCCGGGTTCAGGATGTCGAGCAGTTGCTTAAGGTCATCGGGATCGGTCGTTGGACCAACCTTGATACCTACGGGGTTGGCGACGCCACGTAGAAACTCTACATGGGCATGGTCAGGCTGACGGGTACGGTCGCCGATCCATAGCATATGCGCCGAACAGTCGTACCACTGTCCGGTAAGGCTGTCTTGTCGGGTCAGTGCTTGTTCGTAGTTCAGTAGCAGGGCTTCATGCGAGGTGTACAGACTGGTTTCGCGAAGCTGAGGCGTGGTTTCCGAAGTAAGGCCGCAGGAGGCCATAAATGCCAACGCCTGATCGATCTGCGTTGCCAGCTCTTCATACTTCTGGTGTGCTGGCGTCTGTGCGACAAACCCCTGATTCCAACGATGGACCTGATGAAGATCAGCAAAGCCTCCATTGGAAAATGCGCGTAACAGATTCAATGTTGCAGCCGACTGATGGTAGGCAGAAAGCATACGTTTAGGGTCCGGAACCCGTGCCTCTGCGGTAAACTGGAAACTGTTAATGTTGTCGCCACGGTAACTTGGCAGCGAAATGCCATCGATTGTTTCTATGTCGCTGGAGCGCGGTTTGGCGAATTGACCCGCAATGCGCCCAACTTTAACGACAGGGCAACGACCCGCGAAAGTAAGTACTACGGCCATCTGCATCAACAGTTTAAAGGTGTCCCGAATCTTGTTCGCGCCAAATTCACTAAAACTTTCCGCACAGTCTCCACCCTGCAGAAGAAAAGCCTTCCCCTGAGTTACACGACTAAATTCTTCTCGCAGGGATCTGATTTCACCCGCAAAAACCAGCGGTGGTAGCTGCTTTAATTCGGCGTCTACTGCTTCGAGAGCTTGTAGATCGGGGTAGGTCGGTTGTTGTTTTATCGGGAAATCACGCCAGGAACTCGGTGACCAGTTACTCATTACTGCCTCAGAAAAATGGAAAATAGTTGCCAAAATAGGATGTTCTAAGAATCTTACCCTAAGTACCTGTCTCAGGGTGCCTTTTTTTGAAAGCAGGAGCAAACAGATCCATGCGCATAAAGGCAGCCCTCCTGGGATTGCCGATAGCGAAAGCACTACTACAGAATTATGCTGACGTTGTTAATGATGCAGCACCTGTCCCTTTAGATTTTTCAGCATTATTTCTTAACTTGCTCGATATCAATAACCTACCCGACAAATGATGCTATTCTTGCATTAATACAGTATTAGGCGTATCAGATGTCAAACTCTTCAGTCGTTAAAAATGAGCTAAAGGTCTATGTGCGGATGCATGATGGATCCCGATTGCTCGGATCCTTTTTTCTGTCGGAAAGGGATCGTCTGCAGGATGTCATGAACGATGATCGCTCGTTCTTACCCCTGCATGCTGTAACTGACTCAGGGGCTCATCAGATGGTCATGCTCTCCAAACGCTATATCCAGCAGGTTGAAGAGGTTACACATAAAACCGCTGGAGCCGCGGATCGACGGCTTCAGGATCAAGGGCGGCCGGATAACGGTGAAGAGCGCCGTTCAGGACAAGATCGACGTCAGTCGGCTATGCTGCAGTTCGAGCTTGACGACGCTCAGGATATGCCTAAGCGTCGTAAAAGCGATAAGCCAGGCTTCTCCATAGAATAGGGGATGGGGCAGCCAGTTCAGACTGGATGTGCCCAGAGGTCATATTCGTCAGCCTCTTCAACCTCAACCCGCAGAATCTGTCCCGGTGTCAATTGTGTTTGATTATCCAGGAATACTTGGCCATCAATCTCAGGCGCATCCCCTTTAGAGCGACAGACAGCCCCCTCAGGAACTACCTCATCAACGATAACGTCGATCTGCTTACCAACCTTGTTTGCAAGGCGAGCGGCCGATATTCGCTGCTGCACTTCCATAAATCGCTGCCAGCGCTCCTCCTTAACATGTTCTTCAATCTGATTTGACAACTGATTAGCGGCAGCTCCCTCTACAGGCGAATACTTAAAGCAGCCAACACGATCAAGCTGTGCAGTTTCGATAAACCTGAGCAGTTCCTCGAAGTCCCCATCGGTTTCCCCTGGGAAACCAACAATAAAGGTTGAACGAAGTGTGAGGTCTGGAACCTGTGTGCGCCATTTTAAAATACGGTCCAGTACCTTTTCAGAATGAGCGGGGCGTCGCATCGCTTTTAGTACGCTCTGTGAAGCATGCTGAAATGGGATGTCCAGATAGGGCAATATCGCACCGCTCTGCATCAGTGGCATCAACTCATCAACATGCGGGTAAGGGTAGACGTAGTGAAGCCGTACCCAGACACCCAGATCACTCAGCGCTTCGCATAGTTGCGTAAGACGCGTTTTTACAGGCCGCCCCTGCCAAAAATCAAGTTTATACTTTAAGTCAACGCCATAAGCACTTGTATCTTGTGAAATTACCAGCAGCTCTTTCACGCCGCTATCGGCTAATCGCTTGGCTTCATCCAATACCGAACCGGCGGGTCGGCTAACCAGATCACCTCGAAATGATGGGA
>JBFEXW010000275.1:0-3157 GCA_041562495.1 Marinobacterium sp.
ATTGATCAGTTTAGGAGGAATTAATGGCTCATCGCCCTGAACATTAACTACGATGCCATCTTCCGGCAGCTGCAGCCTCTCGGCAACCTCCTGTAGACGATCGGTGCCGGAGGGGTGATCGCTGGCGGTCATGCAGACTTCAGCACCGAAGCTGTTTGCCACCTCAGCAATACGCTGATCATCGGTCGCTATGATAACGCGCTCGGCGCGGCTTTTTACCGCCTGCTCATAGACATATTGAACCATCGGCTTGCCAGCGAGATCCGCCAGAGGCTTACCAGGAAAACGGCTGGAGCCATAACGGGCCGGTATAACAACAGTAAAACTCATCTACTTCTTCTCGGGAAGGCGTTCGTCAACTGTCATTGTGCGAGCTTCACTTTCGAGCATTACCGGAATCCCATCACGAATCGGATAGGCCAGGCCGCTGGCACGACAGACAAGTTCATTACGCTCTTTATCCCACTCCAGTGGCGCTTTGCTAACAGGGCACACCAGAATATCGAGCAGTTTAGGATCCATGAATCTCTCCAGTTTCAGTTTTGCAAAGCTGTTGTAACACCGCTATTAAACGTTGCCGGTCCTGCTCACTAAACTGCGCAGTAACAGCAAGTGCCCAGCAATGATCAGACGCTATATCCATACATTTTACCGCATCTTTCTCCGTCATGATTAGCGGGCAGTGCTGAGACAGGGATATCTGTTCCTGCCCAATCTCAGCATGATCAGGAAGCGCATTTCCGTTAACCTCAAATCCCAGATCGGTAAGCAGCGTAAAAAAGCGGTCAGGGTGTCCAATGCCAGCGATAGCATTCACCTGCTGGCTGCCCAGAGCCTCAGGTGAAGCGTCCCTGCACTCCCCCGTTTTAAGATTGATCAATCCATCTGGCTGGAGCTGATATGACAAACTATCGCCCCGGTACTGTCTATCATCAGCGTGACCATTAACAACCACCAGATCGACTTCTGAGAGACGCGACGGGGGTTCGCGCAGCGGGCCCTCAGGCAATAACCGAGCATTACCCAATCCTCGTTTACCATCGACCACCGCAATTTCAAAATCACGCTTTAACCGATAGTGCTGCAGTCCATCGTCACTGAGAATCAGATCAACCCCGAAGTCAGTCACGAGATGCTGTGCCGCAGCCACACGATCGGGATCAACCACCAGAGGAACACCTGTCTTCAGTACAATCAGTTTGGGCTCATCACCACTTTCAGACGCTGGCGTGGATGGATTGACCACCAACGGGTAATTTGAGGCCTGGCCTCCATATCCGCGACTGATGACACCGGGTCTTAAACCCAGTGCAGTAGCGATCCTGACCAACTCGATAATAAGTGGGGTTTTACCACTGCCACCTACACTGATATTACCGACGATAAGAACAGGCTCATCCGGCCCCTGCTGTACACGACTCAAACGCTGGCGACGGCGCCTACTGAGAAACCCGAACAGCAGCGACACGGGACGTAACAGAATCAGCCAGGGACTTTGTGCATACCAGGCTTTTTCAAGATTCACTGGGAATCCATCTCCCGGGTCGTAATACTCAGCTTATGAAAACCCAATCCACCGGCAACATCCATCGCGGTTATAACGGCCTGATAGGGTGCGCTGGCATCTGCACTGATCTTGATCGGCTGATCTCGGTTATCACCGGCATACTTGGTCAGCGCCATTCTTAATGTACGCGCCTGAGTATTGATTAGGGCGTTGTCATTTACCCGATACTCTCCATCGGCGGTAATAATGATCTCTACCGGCACCGACTGCTCAACCCGAGCGCTGTTGGTCGCCTGCGGCAGCTCAACCTCCATCTGAGTTTCACGAGTGAAGGTGGTAGACACCATAAAGAAGATCAGCAGCAGAAACACCACATCAATCAGTGGTGTTAGATTGACGCTGATCTCCTGTGTCTGGCGATGGGGAAACTTCACAGACAGACCTACTGGAAATCCACTTCACGGTCACCGTGAATGATATCGACCAGCTTTATCGACTCCTGCTCCATCTTGATCACCAGATTTGCGATCCGGCGCTGAAAATAGCGGTGCATCACCAGAGCAGGTATAGCAACCGCCAAACCCGCAGCCGTGGTAATCAGGGCCTCGGAGATACCTCCCGCCAACAGGCTGGCATTACCTGTGCCCTGCAACATAATCTCGGTAAAAACTTTAATCATCCCAATTACGGTACCTAACAACCCGAGCAGGGGTGTAACGGCTGCGATCGTTCCCAGACCATTGAGATAACGCTCCATCTGATGCATAACCTGAGACGCACTCTCCATAATCGCTTCTTTCATCAGGTCGCGATCATGGTTTGCATTATTGAGTCCGGCGACTATCAGTGTTCCCAGCGCGCTATCTTTACGAATAGCATTGAGATGCTCCGGCGTGAGTTCACGTTCAGTATAGAGCGTCCAGACATGAGCCAGCAGCCCTTCTGGAACTATTGAAGATCTGCGTAGTGCTATCAGACGTTCGATCGAAATTGCCAGTGCCAATACTGAGCAGGTCAGAATCGGCAGCATTAACCAACCACCCGCTTTGATCAGTTCAAACAACGAACGCCCCCTTGCTCATACCTGTAAACCTGATTCGCTGGACTCTATCACAGGCTGACGCAGCCGTCAGCCTGATCAACGCCACAAACGGCTTCGCCTCTGAGATTCTGTAGATATTTGACACTCGTCCGTTGAAGCCTGAAGACTAATCTGCCCCTGAAGCGCGGTATCGAACCGGGCGATTTTCTGATCGTCCAGCAGATCGTTAATCCGCCGTGCTGGATGTCCAAAACGGTTATACCTCCCGCGGGAAACAAACACTGCATCCGGCTGAAGCTGTGCGATAAGCCTGACCGAGGTGGAAAACTTGCTGCCATGATGAGACAACTGAAGCCAGCTAACCGGGGGCAGCGAAAAATACTCAACTAGCGCTTCCTCTCGCGCTGCCGGAAGATCGCCCATCACCAGAAAACTGCATAGACCATTATCGACCCGAAGTGCACAGGATTGATCATTATCATCCTGATCCTGTTCCGTAGGCAGTTTGATTATCTGAACTCTTACCCCCTGATCCTCTACTTCAGTTGAACCCTCACAGGACAGGCCACCTGTTCTTTCAGGCTGTCCCGACACTATTGCGTTTATCA